>NZ_QSIG01000005.1:0-135817 GCF_003468525.1 Prevotella sp. AM34-19LB
ATCTCTCAAAGGTGTACCTGCTTTGATTGCTTCTCTTGGATAATGACCTGTAGGGATCAATACCATCGAAAAACACGCTCTATTAGTGTTCATATCGGCCATTTTAAGCCCTTATGACGAATTGTTTAACATAAACTAAAATTTTAAGATGAAAAAAGATATGCCTTAGAGGGGCTTAGGTGGAGTCGTGATAGCGGTTCTGCCCTCTATGATACACCCCCAAACGGCCGTTCTCGGACGGGCTGGGGGGCAAAACGTGTAGTTAATTTTGACGTACTTCGCCAGCTTCTTGGTGACAACGCAGTAGAAGATGCTCCTGAGGCATACGAGTTCAACTGGGTTGGCAAGCAGGCAGCTCGTGCCGAAGTTTTGAAGCCTATTAAGAAGACGCTGCGTCCTGTAAAGGAGGATAGCGTGGATTGGGACAACACCCAAAACCTTTATATTGAGGGAGATAACCTCGAAGTGCTTAAACTTCTCCAGAAGTCTTATCTGGGTAAGGTAAAGATGATTTATATTGATCCGCCTTACAATACAGGTAGTGATTCTTTCTTATATCCTGATGATTATACTATATCTTCGAATGATTACTCGATTCTGTCTGGAGATATAGATGAATTTGGTAATCGTTTTAGAAAAAATCAAAATTCTAATGGAAGATTCCATTCGGATTGGTGTTCTATGATATATAGTAGACTTCTCGTTGCAAACTCATTGTTATCCCAAGATGGTGCTATATTCATTCATATAGATGAAAATGAAGTACATAATTTACTAAAAATATGTAATGAAGTTTTTGGTGAATCAAATTTCGTCAGTTTGGTTTCTGTAAAAACTAAAGTTGGTGGTGTCTCTGGTAGTTCGGAAGGAAAAACTTTGAGAGGAACTACCGAATATGTGTGTTTATATGCAAAGGATAAAACAAATTTTGTAATGAATCCTGTATTCATAAAAACGAAATTATTTTCTCGAATTAAAAGTTATGAGGAAGAAGGTAAAAGCTGGAAGTATACCTCTATTATATCAAAATTAGAAGATAAAGTGTTAATCAAAGAAGATTCTTCTAAAGGAATGAAATATTTTGGATACAAGTCTCTAGAGACAATGTCTATAACAGCGTTTGCTGAACAAAATCATATATCTGTAGAAGATGTTTATAATAAGTATGCTAATAAAATCTTCCAAACAACAAATGCCCAGAGTAGTATACGTAAAAGTGTTATGAATGAGACTATGGGATTAGATTATCCAATGGTTGGTTGTGAATATATTCCAATAAAAGGGAAAAATGAAGGTAAGCGTATCGAAATACTCTACAAAGGAGAACAAAGAAGAATGATGATGTTCTTGTCTGATTATGTTGAACGTATCGGAGATGAGTACTATTATTTAGATCGTGTTTCAAATTTGTGGGATGATATTGATTACAACAATCTTTCAAAAGAAGGGGGGATTGAGTTTTCTAATGGTAAAAAACCAATAAAGTTAATTCAAAGAATGATAAGTCTTACCACAACTCAAGACGATATCGTTATGGACTTCTTTTCTGGATCTGCTTCTACGGGACATGCAGTTATTCAGCAGAATGCCGAAAAAGAAAAGAACCTTAAATATATTATGGTTCAAATAGAGGAGCCAATTGATGAAACCTCTCAATCTTCTAATGAACATTTTTCAACAATCTGCGAATTAGGCAAAGAACGTCTTAGAAGATCTGGAAGAAAAGTTAAGGAGCAGTTTCCTTTAATGGCGCAGAATCTCGACACCGGCTTCCGTGTCTTCCGTCTCGACGAAGGCAATTACGAAGACGTAAAGCGTTCTCCAAAGGAATTCAAGCAAGACCAGCTCGATCTGTTCCTGAACAATATCAAGGCCGACCGAAACGACCTCGACCTGCTCTTTGGATGCATGCTCGACTGGGGTGTTCAGCTCTCTCTGCCTATGACTCAGGAGGTGGTGGATGGTAAGACCATCTATATCGTGAACGAGGGCGACCTGGTGGCCTGCTTTGCCGAGAACGTATCAGAAGACGTAGTAAAAGCGATGGCAGACAAGATGCCTTTGCGTGTCATTTTCCGTGATAGCTGCTTCGCTCAGGATGCCGACAAGATAAATATCTACGAGACCTTCAAGCAGAAGCTGGATTGGAGCGACCAGGAAGTAGTGAAGAATATTAGAGTGATTTAAGCCTATGAAACTCAGATATAAACATCAACGTTTCCAAACCGAAGCGGCGCTGGCTGTGGCTAATGCCTTTACTGGTCAGCCAAAAAGCGACGGACTGAGCGACCATATCGTGGACCAGGGAGTTAATCAAGACCTTTTTGTAGTAAAAGGCTTTGGCAACAAGAACGTTATCCTCGCCCCGGAAGCCGTCTGCGAGAATGTAAGAGCTATACAGACTGAGCAAGGGCTGAAACCGGTTGAGCAGCTGCAGCAGCTGCAAGGCGTAGGTACCGCCCTCACCATCGAAATGGAGACGGGTACGGGTAAGACCTATACCTACATCAAGACCATGTATGAACTGAATGCCCGCTATGGCTGGACCAAGTTTGTGGTGGTGGTGCCAAGCATCGCCATCCGAGAAGGCGTATTGAAGAGCTTTGAGAGCATGCAGGAGCATTTTGCTCAGGAATACGGAAAGCGCATGCAATACTTTATGTATAACTCCAAACAGCTCAGTAAGATAGATGCTTTTGCCAGCGATGCCGGTATGCACGTGATGATTATTAATACCCAGGCATTCAACGCATCTATGGATGAAGAGAAGTCAACCGATAAGATGGAGAAAGGCAAGTTGAAGAAAGCTGATAAGGCTGCCCGCATCATCTTCGAGCGCCGTGATGAGTTCGGCTCTCGCCGTCCTATCGACGTGCTGGCACAGACCCATCCTATCATGATTATCGATGAACCTCAGTCGGTATTGGGTGTGGACAAGAAGAACAAGACCCGTAAGGGTATTGCCATGTTCAAGCCGCTCTTTACCCTTCTGTATAGTGCCACCCACCGCAAGGGTGATATATATAATATGGTGTATAAGCTGGATGCCATCGATGCCTACAACCAGAAACTGGTGAAGAAGATTGAGGTGAAGGGTATCAGACAGATAGGCAGTACCGCCACCAACGGCTACGTCTATCTGGAGGAAATCGTCATCGGCAAGGGCAATCCGCAGGCTCGCATCAGCTTCGACATCAAGACGCAGACCGGTACGAAGCAGGTTAGCCGACTCGTGGATGAGCGATTCAACCTGAAGGAGCAGAGTGGCGGACTTGCCGAGTATGACAATAACTTCATCGTAGAACGCATAGACGGCAGGCAGGGCTTCGTCCGCTTTCTCAACGGTCTGACTCTGCATGAAGGCGATGCCGTGGGCAGTGTGAACGAAGACTATATCCGTCGTATTCAGATTCGTGAAACCATCCGCACCCATCTGGAGCGTGAGCGCCAGCTGTATGGTCAGCATATCAAGGTGCTCAGTCTGTTCTTCATCGACCATGTGGATAGCTACAAAGTCTATGATAGTGAGGACAGCAAGGGTAAGTATGCCAAGATGTTTGAGGAAGAATATACCCGAGTGCTTTCAGAAATGCTGCCATCATTTACGGATGAAGCCTATCTGCGCTATCTTTCAGACCCTCGCAATGCGGCATCCAAGGTGCATCAGGGCTACTTCTCCATGGATAAGAAGGGCAAGGCGGTGGAATCGAAGGAAAAGCAGGGAGAGAATGAAGAGCGTGCCTTCGACCTGATTATGAAGGATAAGGAGCGCCTGCTTTCGTTGAACGAGCCTGTCCGCTTCATCTTCTCGCACTCCGCCCTGAAGGAAGGTTGGGACAATCCTAACGTGTTCCAGATATGCACCTTGAAGAACTCGGATAATGAAACCAAGAAGCGCCAGGAAGTGGGTCGAGGTATGCGCCTTTGCGTGAATCAGAAGGGTGAACGCCAGGATGCGGATGTATTGGGCGACCATGTGTTTGATACCAATATCCTCACCGTGATAGCCAGCGAGAGCTATGATGATTTCGCCAAGAAACTGCAGACGGAAATGGCAGAAGACTGTGCCGACCGACCAATCATCATCACAGCCAACCTTTTCGAGGGCAGGTCTTATACAATGGCAGATGGAACCAATGGCAAGTTTGACGTCAATCAGGCAAGAGCTATCTATAATGCCCTCATCCGTAAAGATTATGTGGATGATAACGGTGTTTTGACTGCTCAGTATTTTGAGGATAAGCGCAATGACAGGCTCGACTTCGGTAAGGCTAATGATTGGAGGGAGGGCATTATTGCAGCCCTTGATACCGTCTTTGATCCTGCGGCTGTAAGACCGGAGAATGGTAGAAAGCCTAAGCTTGCCAAGTTGCAGAAGGACAATTTTGCCAAGAAGGAGTTCCAGAATCTCTGGAAGCGCATCAACCGCCGCACCTACTATCAGGTAAGCTTTGAAACTTCTGGTCTTGTGAAGAAAGCCATCGAGGAACTTGATGAAAAGTTGAGGGTTACGGAAATCCGCATCGTGGTAGAAGGCGGTTCGATGGATGAAATCAGAGACAAGGAGTCGCTTGAAGCGGGCGTGGCAATGAATCTGGGCGATGTGCGGACCATCCATGTAACGGAAGCTGTGGGCAAGGAAGTGACATACGACCTGATAGGTCAGCTGGTAACGGCTACGGGGTTGACAAGAAAGACCATCGTGGAAATCCTGAAGGGTATCAAGCCGGAAACATTCAGCATGTTCAAGATGAATCCGGAGGAATTCATCATCAAGGCTGGACTGATCATCAACGACTGCAAGGCTCTTGCCGTTATCCAGTGTATTACATACGAGAAACTGAATGATGAGTTCTCTACCGACATCTTTACGGTGGATGCTCTGCGAGGCAAGTTGGGTATCAATGCCATAGAGTCAAAGAAGTCGCTCTACGACCTCGTAGTGCTCGACAGTATGGGTGTAGAGAAGAACTTTGCTGAGTCTCTGGAGCGTCAGGATGACGTGGTGGTTTATACCAAACTGCCTCGTGGCTTCTACATCAACACGCCTATGGGCAAATACAATCCCGACTGGGCTGTGGCATTCCGTGATGGCAGCGTGAAGCATGTTTATTTTGTGGCAGAAACCAAGGGTAATGATATCCAGGGTTCACATCTGCGAGGCATCGAGGGAAGCAAGATAACGTGTGCCCGCAAGCATTTTGCAGCCATCAGCGAGAATGGTTACATTTACGATGTTGTCAAGGATTATCAGGAATTGTATAATGCCGTGACGAAATAGCTGTGGAAATGGTAATAGAATTACCTACCCATCCATAAAAGTCGAGGAGAGGAAGTGTAGTGCTAAAAATGCTCACTTTCTCTCTTTTTTTCTTTTATTTTGTAGTAAAATAAAAATAAAATATTAATCTTTCTGAAAAACGCTCACGCATATTATTCGTAGGTGTGACCTGCGTTTTACTAATTCAATTATTAGTTGTAAATTCGCATAAATTTACATTAAAATGTTGAATGTAGGAGAACATAGAAGAGTGTTAATGCGTGAAAATTTAGCTCAGCTAGATGATCGGATTGATTGGATACAAGAAGAGTGCATCATCTTGTATCTCAACTCTTTAATAGGTGAGAAAGGTGAACAGATATCAGCATATCAGTTTTCTAAAATCACTAATATCAGGCTTTCTACAGTAACCGGAATACTGAATAGAAAAGTAAGGTTCCGATCTTATCAGCAGAGAAGATGGTGCTGCTGTATCCTATATAATTGGGATAGAATCGTTGATGAATTGATCAAACGACATACGGCGGAAGGTAAGAAGTTTGACAAGAGTCAGTTTGAGAAGAATTTCAATGAAGCTTTTTCGCAGTGGATTACTTTTGCGAGAGACTTGAAGCAACTTAACAAATTGGAAGCACATATAGCAAAATACCAAAAGCTTTTTGTGCCTAAAAATAAATAATGAATAACAATAACATTTATCTAAAAAAATCAACATGAAACGAACTAATACACTTACCTAGGGAAGACTTGTCTACCGGCATCGAGGATGCCACCCTAAGAAGCTCTCCTTGGCTATTCTAGTCTAGCCCTCCGCGTACCAATTAGAGGACCATATCAAGTTTTAGTAATAATTTAAACTACTTAAGATATGGATAGAATATCATTTTTTAGAATTATCCGTTTTTTGTGTAAAAACGGTGGTGTTTGCTTGTACAAGAATGTTGTGTATGTACAGTCTAATAGCAAATATATAGAGAATAATTACGAGAATTCTGATGAAGACACAAAACCACATACTGATGAGTAGAAATTTCCATTTTGCAGGTTCCGTAACCTATATAGAGAACTATTATGAGAGTCATGAACATCAACATAAGGATTCCGATGATTCTTCTGAAATGAAGAATGATACCGATGAAGTTGTTTTTGAACAGAGTGTTAAGGTGAAGTGTGCTTCATCTTCTGCGGGAAGAAGTGCCGAGAATCTCTTTTCTACTCCTGAGGGTGAAAAGGATGTGGGGCTTACGGGGAAGATGGCGGATGCTTTTGTGAAATATCTCAAGCTGCATCATATTTCAGACAGTCAGCTTTCCACTTCCGATGGTTTGTTGAACAAGAGTGTGGTGGCGTTTTTCCAGCGTTGGTCTAATCAGGGCTATGTGAACGCTGGTGTTCCTAATGGTTCATCCATTACTCGTTTTCTGCACGATGATTGTCATCTGGAACTGGGTGTTACCCAAAAGTCGTATGGCAATTATATCAGAAAGAAGATCAATGACGGGAATGTAGATTATGAGGTAGAGGGTTTTGTGGAGGATTTCGCAAAGTCTCACAATATATAGAATCTTGCGCCGAATGATAGACTTCATTTGACGTAAAGAAAATAATTATATCTCTATAAAGTATTGATATAGAGGGGCAAGATGATGGTTTTGCCCCTTTCTTGTTTCCGCCGAATTCAATTTGGCGCATTCGGCGGATAAGGCGTAACGGAGTATTCTTTCTACTTTTGCCCCAGATTTCAGAACGATACCGGTTCTGAGGTCTGGGGCTTTTGCGTTTTCTATCGCCAGGATGCTGGGATAGGTTTCCTGCCATGTTGTAAGTGGCGCAGCGTATCAGCCCATCGGTCTTTGACAAGGTTGATACATTTTTTTATTGTGGAAACTTTTAGTGTTTTTTTAACGAAGGTATCCATCGGGTACCTTTTATATATTTACTTAATTTTTTTTGCTTATGATGAATTCAAAAATTCAGAAGGCAGAGGATGGCAAGAATGCCGGCTCTGCCAAGAAGAGTGTGCAGACTGGTAAGAAGGTGGCTGACAAGAAAGAAGCCAACAAGAAGCAGGCTGCACAGGTGGCTGTTTTTGAGAATCCGGAGTTCGGAACGGTAAGAACCGCTACTGATGAGAAGGGCGAGCCTTGGTTCTGTGCGAAGGATTTGTGTGATGTGCTGGGATATAAGAAATCGTCAGACTCTGTAAAACAGCATGTTAGGTATGATGATACCATGAAACGTGGTGTATGGGTAGAGGTGGGCAAGAAGAAGGATGGGACTCCTGCCAAACGTTTAACGCAGATGATCTTCGTAAACGAGAGCGGCTTCTATGCTCTGGTGCTGGGTTCGAAACTGGCTTCGGCGGTGAAGTTCAAGGATTGGGTTACCTCGGTGGTGCTGCCGCAGATTCGCAAGACGGGCGGTTATATCCCGGTGCACGAGGGGGAGAGCGAGGAGGAGACGATTCGCAATGCCGAAGAGATTCTCCGTGCCACCCTAAAGAAGAAGGAGGAACTGCTGGAGCAGCAGAAGAAGCTGCTGCATCAGCAGGAGGTACAGTTGGGGCTTGACAAGAAGCTCATCGGCGAGCAGGATGTGGAAATCAGACGTCTCAACGGCGTGCTGGATGAGCAAACGAGATGGGCTTCCATCCAGGGCGAGAACGTCATCAACCTGGAGAAGCAGGTGGATGGGCTGATGCCGAAGGCGATCTACTCGGATAATGTCTTGGATTCCGTTTCCTGCTTCACCACCACCCAGGTGGCGAAGGAGCTGGGGATTACGGCGCAGGAGCTGAACCGCTCGCTCTGTGCCCTGCATATCCAGTATTACCAGAGCGGGCAGTATATGCTCTATGCGGAGTATGCGCACATGGGACTGGCGAAGAGCCGCACCCGATACAATGCCTTCCTGGATCCGAAATGCGATGGCAGAAAGGAGAAGATGGGCAAGGCGGTTACGCATACCTATCTGGTATGGACCGAGAAGGGCAGGAAGTTTATCCATGATCTGGCCCACAGATTCTGGGAGCTTGCTGAACTGTATGAGGTGAAGAATTTGGGATAATCATTAAAAATGGAAATATGGCGATAAAGCAACAGGTAATGGCTTTAAATCCGGCACGCAAGGGCAATATGGGAAGATTGAATTCTTCCCAGCCCCTGTATGTCTATGACACCCTGATAGCACAGCCGTGGCTGAAGGGTGTGATTGCGCAGATACGTGGGGAGAAGGCTATCCCCGGCGTAGATGCTGGTGATGAAAAGGCGGTGAAGAAGGCACGCGAGGGGCTGAAAAGACAGCTGCCTATCCGTGCCATTCATTATTCCAAGTTCAGGAATAATCACCGCTCTAGTGAGGATGCGGTGCCTGAAAGCTTCCTCTTTCAGACTACCATCGATGTGGATGATGTGGATTATGTGGATGCTGCATTGGAGAAGGCTCGTGAGCTGAACTGCAGCAACACGATATGGAAGGGGAAGCTGCTGCATCTGGAGTATTCGGCTAGAAAGAAGCTGCATATCGATATCCGTATGCCGATGGGTATGACCATCGAGGAGACGCAGAAGGCGTATTGCGAGGCGGCTGGGATTCCCTACGACAAGAGCTGCATCACGCCGGAGAGAATCATCTTTATCACGGATAAGGACTCCGAGATTTATCGCTCGAAGGAGTGGTATGGGGTGCTGCCGGATGAGGAGATTCAAGCCCGCAGAGAGGCTTTCTTGAAGCGTGGGCTTACTATTGATGGAAAGGGGACTCCTTCTGGCGCTGCTATTCAGCCTGCCCAACCTGGTAATAGCCATCGTGCTGATGATGATTATATCAGCCATACTGGAGGTTCTCAGAAAGCTGGCGGACTGGCAGCCCAAGAAGCAGAAAGTGCCAGTGAGAAGAATCTCATAGCCTTCGACCTCTTCCAGGATTCCGCAGGCCTCAAGGGGATGAATATCGATACCATCGGGTCAAGGCATTCTTCCCTGCTCGCTATTATGAGTGCTGGCGCTTCTCGTGTGATGAGTGAGGAGGACCTGATGAAGGTGGTGGCGAGGAGAATGCCGAGCTATTATCAGGAGAATGATTGCCATCAGCTGATTCACGATTTCTATGCGAAATATGGGGATAGCTCCAAGCCGTTTTCGAGGGATGTGATTCGTATCAATGCTACGGCTGAGAAACAGGCTAGCGGAGCTAATCATACAGCTCAGGTTTCCATGTCGCGAGTTCAAGGTAGCAAAGATGAATATCCTGCTCCGCCACCCATGCCCAAGAAGCTTCCCAAGCTCGTGGAACTCCTTGTATCCAAGACTCCGGAGATTTATCAGCCGGCTGTGGCACACGCCATTTTCCCTCCGCTGGCTACCCATCTCTGGAATACCAGATTCAGATATATCGACAATGTGGAGCACGAAGCCACCCTGATGACCTGCCTCCTTGCAGGCACAGGTGCAGGTAAAAGTTGTGTGCAGATGCCGATTTCGATGATCATGGAGGATATCCGTAAGCGTGACCAGGAAAACCTGAAGCGTGAGAAGGACTGGAAAGAGGAGATGATGCGTAAGGGCGCCAACAAGGATAAGCGCAAGAGACCGGATAATCTCATTATACAGGAGATAGATGCGGATATGACCAACCCTGCCTTCGTGATGCGTACGGCAGAAGCCAAAGGCCACTTCCTCTATACTTCGCTCAACGAGATTGACCAGTTTGATGCCCTGAAAGGTATCGGCAACCAGCATTTCCGTATCATGTGCCTCGCCTTTGACCCGGGTAATCAATATGGACAAACACGAGTGGGAACCCAAAGTGTCACCGAGCGAGTAACCGTACGTTTCAACTGGAATGCCTCTACCACCATCCAGAAGGGACAGCGTTATTTCTCCAAGGTGCTGACCGACGGTCCGCTGAGCCGAATCAACTTCTGCACCATTCCCCAAAGAGAAATCGGCGATAAGATTCCAGTGTATGGCACCTACGACGATCAGTTTCGCAAGGAGCTGAAGCCCTATATCGAGAACCTCTGTATGGCTACCGGTTTGATAGATTGCCCCGAGGCTTACCGCTTGGCTGAGATTCTGAGTGAGGAGAATGCGGATTTTTCGCAGGTTACCCAGAACAGAATCTACGAGAACTTCACGTTCCGTGCCAACGTGATAGCCTATCTCAAGGCGTGCGTGCTCTATGTTGCCAACGGCTGCAGATGGGAGCCGGAAATAGAGGATTTCATCCGCTGGAGTGAGCGTTACGACCTGTGGTGCAAGATGCGTTTCTTCGAGGAGGACATCCAGAAGGCGAACAATGTGGGCGAGCATTCCAACAAGCGTGGTCCTTCCAATCTTCTCCAGTCGTTGCCGGATACGTTTACCGAGCAGCAGGTGGTGGAGGCTCGTGCAGCCCTGGGACTCTCGGAAGAGGGGACGGCGCATCTGCTTTCTACCTGGGTCTATAGAAAATACGTGAAACGTGGCAGCGATAACTGTCACAATAACAGTTATCACAGTTTTACGAAGCTGAAATACAGATGTGATGGGCAGGAATTGAGTCAGTAAACCGCCGATGCTTATGATTCACACATTTTAGTCATTCATTAAAATTCTGAATTACTTATGGAAATAGTTTTAGAGCGTATAGCTAAGAAGAATACTTATACCATCGGCCGACTTTATCTGTTGGCTGATGGTGATGTGAAGCGCAAGGTTCTTTCCGGCAAGACAGCCGGTGACAAGCGCAGTTTTGAGCATAGTTTCGATATGGAGAAGTTGTCTAGGGAGAGTTACTTCTGTGACACCCTGGAGCCAACCTGGCGCAACCTGAAGGGGATAGAGCTGAAGCCGGAGGAGGAGAATGCCCGTTTCAGCAGAGAGAGCGGCAAGGTGGCGAGAAAGATTCCGGGCCATACCGCCATCCCCGAGGGTTCGTATCGTGTACTTATCACCAAGTCGCGCCGATTCAAGAAGTGGCTGCCGTATGTGCAGGGTATTCCCGGTTTCGAGGGCATCCGCATCCATGCCGGCAACTATCCCGACGATACCCAGGGCTGCATTCTGGTGGGCGAGAACCGGGTAAAGGGAATGGTGGTGAACTCCCGCATCTGGCTCCATCGTCTGATGAATCGCATCATGCAGCGGAGAATCAAGGGGAAGGTATCTGGATTACCGTCATCTAATGAAGGGATAGTTTCATAGATATGGTAGTAATCGTATTTTTAAGTTCTTTTTCTTTAGATTTTGACCTTGAAAAAAGATGAGTTAGGTGGTAAAAATCGTTTAGGGAGGGGTAATTTTGGCTTAATATATGCTGAAAAAATAGATTTTGCCCCCATATATGATAAAAATTACCCCCTAGCATACGGTTTTTGTTGTACCTTTGCATCAGAAAAAATAAAACGGCGTTGTGAAACGCTTTCATCATCTTTTACTTATACAAGAATAACAATGGGGTTTCGATAGGGGTATCGAAATCCCATTGCTGTTTTTATGCCCTCATATACCTTATTATATATAGAGAACCAAATGGTTTTTAGAGAGAATATTTTGTTTATACTGTGGATGCCCCGGCAGAATGATGCTTGGGAAATGCAAAAAGCCATAAAAACGGATGGAAATAACAAAACACGACAAACTAAGTTAAATTATTATAAAAGATAGGGACTGCGGCTCGTAACTTACACATAATCAAATAAAAATGTGTAATTTTGCAGTCCGATTATTTCGGGGATACACTTAGAGTCCCCTGGGTATGGTGTGTTAATAGCACATCCTGTGGCCGGGATTTGCGGTTAGTGAATCACCTATCCGAAAATTAAGTGAGTAAGAAAAGATTAAAACGTTTTTTAGTAGTAAATTTAAATTTTAAAATGGACACATTAAGTTTCAAGACTATCTCTGTTAATAAGGAGACAGCTAAGAAAGAGTGGGTTGTAATCGATGCAACAGACCAGGTAGTAGGTCGCCTTTGCTCAAAGGTAGCTAAGTTGCTTCGTGGTAAGTACAAGCCAACTTTCACTCCGCACGTAGATTGTGGTGACAACGTAATCATTATCAACGCAGCTAAGGCTGTATTCTCTGGCAAGAAGGAGACTGATAAGGTTTACACACGTTACACTGGTTACCCTGGTGGTCAGCGCTTCAATACTCCAGCTGAGTTGCGCAAGCGTCCTGATGGAATGGACAAGATCCTCCGTCACGCAGTTAAGGGTATGTTGCCAAAGGGCCCTCTCGGTCGCTCTTTGATGGACAACCTCTTCATTTACGATGGCACAGAGCACAAGCATGAGACTCAGCAGCCAAAGGCAATTGATATTAACCAGTATAAATAATTAAGGTAGAATGGAAGTAATTAATGCAATTGGTCGCCGTAAGAGCGCTGTAGCTCGTGTATACCTCTCAGAGGGTACAGGTAAGATCACAATCAACAAGAAAGATATTGAGACATATTTCCCATCAGCAATCCTTCGCTATGTAGTAAAGCAGCCATTGCAGTTGCTCGAGGCTGAGGGTAAGTATGATATTAAGGCAAACCTCGACGGTGGTGGTTTCACCGGTCAGAGCCAGGCTCTCCGCCTCGCTATCGCTCGCGCGCTCGTTAAGATCGACGCTAACGATAAGAAGGCATTGAAGGATGCAGGCTTCATGACACGTGACTCACGTGCTGTAGAGCGTAAGAAGCCAGGTCAGCCAAAGGCTCGTCGTCGCTTCCAGTTCAGCAAGCGTTAATCTTATACATATTTTTATTATATATTCAGATTATTATAGCTGAGCTAACAAGTTTAGTATCTAAATCGGTGAGATTCCATTAATCGGGGACTACTCATCGACTGATTCTAGCTAGAATTCAAAAGAAAGTAAACAACATTTAAACAAGAAAAGACAATGTCAAGAACAAATTTTGACCAGTTACTTCAGGCAGGTTGCCACTTCGGACACCTCCGTCGCAAGTGGAATCCAGCAATGGCTCCTTACATCTTCATGGAGCGTAACGGTATTCATATTATCGACCTCAACAAGACTGTTGCTAAGGTTGACGAGGCTGCTGAGGCCCTCAAGGAAATCGCCAAGACAGGTAAGAAGATCCTGTTTGTCGCTACTAAAAAACAAGCTAAGGATGCAGTTGCCGAGAAGGCAGCTTCTATCAATATGCCATACGTAAACGAGCG
Organism: Prevotella sp. AM34-19LB; assembly: GCF_003468525.1. NCBI lineage: Bacteria > Pseudomonadati > Bacteroidota > Bacteroidia > Bacteroidales > Prevotellaceae > Prevotella > Prevotella sp. AM34-19LB. The sequence goes on from NZ_QSIG01000005.1 coordinate 13,437, forward strand.
TTGGGCTGGTGGTATGCTTACCAACTTCCCTACAATCCGTAAGGCAGTTAAGAAAATGACAAACATCGACAAGCTGTTGAACGATGGTACATTCTCTAACCTCTCAAAGCGCGAGTTGCTGCAGATCAGCCGCCAGCGTGCTAAGTTGGAGAAGAACCTCGGTTCTATCGCTGACTTGACCCGTCTCCCAAGCGCACTCTTCGTTATCGACGTAATGAAGGAGCACATCGCTGTTAAGGAGGCTAACCGTCTTGGTATCCCTGTGTTCGGTATCGTTGATACCAACTCAGATCCAAAGAATATCGACTACGTTATCCCAGCTAACGATGACGCTAAGGACTCAGTAGAGGCTATCCTCTCTGCAGTTTGCGGTGCTATCGCTGAGGGTCTTGAGGAGCGTAAGGCTGAGAAGGCTGACGACAAGGCTGCTGCAGAGCAGAAGGATCAGCCTAAGAAGAAGGCTGCTCGCAAGGACGAGGCTGAGTAATTAGGCAAACGAAAATATACTGGAGCCATTGATTCTGTTTTATGATTCGATGGCTTTAGTACTTTTAAACCAAAGATTATTATTAACTTTTAATATTAGAAAATATTATGGCTGTTTCAATTGAAGATATCAAGAAACTTCGCGCTATGACTGGTGCTGGTCTTGCTGACGTTAAGAAGGCACTCACAGAGGCTGAAGGTGATTTCGATAAGGCAAAGGAGTTGCTCCGTGAGCGTGGTCTCGCTATCGCTGCAAAGCGTTCTGACCGTGAGACTTCTAACGGTTGCGTTCTCGTTAAGAAGGTTAACGATTTCGCTGCTATCATCGCTCTGAAGTGTGAGACTGACTTCGTAGCTAACGGTGCAGACTTCATCAAGTTGACATCTGACATCCTCGACGCTGCTATCGCTGCAAAGGCTCAGACTCTCGACGAGGTGAAGGCTTTGAAGATCGGCGACTCTGATGCTCAGGCTGCTGTTACACAGCGTTCTGGTATCACCGGTGAGAAGATGGAGCTCGACGGCTACTGCGTTCTCGAGGGTGAGAACATCGAGGTTTACGACCACATGGGCAAGCACACTCTCTGTACTATGGTTCAGCTCAACGAGAACAACGAGGAGGCTGGTCACAAGGTAGCTATGCAGGTAGCTGCTATGCGCCCTGTAGCTCTCGACGAGTCTTCTGTTTCTGAGGAGACTAAGAAGACTGAGCTCGAGGTGGCTGTTGCCAAGACTAAGGAGGAGCTCGTAGAGAAGGCTGTTAACGCAGCTTTGAAGAAGGCTGGCATCAACCCAGCTCACGTTGACTCTGAGGATCACATCGAGAGCAACACCAAGAAGGGTTGGTTGACTCCTGAGCAGGCTGAGGAGGCTCGCAACATCAAGAAGACTGTAGGTGAGGAGAAGGCTGCTTCTTTGAACCCAACTATGATCCAGAACATCGCTAACGGTCGTCTGGCTAAGTTCTTCAAGGAGAACTGCCTCGTTGACCAGGAGTTCCAGTTCGGTGATGGTGACAAGCAGACTGTTGCTCAGTACCTCGCTTCTCAGAGCAAGGATCTCAAGATCACTGCTTACAAGCGCTTCACACTCGTTGCTGAGTAATCATTTTGCTCATCGCAACCATTAATTTGACTTATAGTTAAATTAGAATATCCGGGAGTTATGGAGTTAAAGCATTGCTTTGCTTCTAACTCCCATTTCTTTTTTATATATATTTTTGGGGTTATGAAGATATTTGCTATCGGTATGAACTATACCGAACACAATAAATCGCTGCATGGTACGTTATCTAAACCAGAGCGTCCTGTTATTTTTACCAAGGCTGATTCTGCGCTGCTCAACAACGGCAAGCCTTTCTTCATCCCGGATCATCTGGGAAGAATAGAGTATGAGACCGAACTGGTGGTGCGCATCTGCAAGTTGGGCAAGACCATTCCGCAGCGTTTCGCCCACCGCTATTATGATGCGGTGACCGTGGGCATCGACTTTACCGCCCGCGAGATGCAGAAGAAGCTGAGAGAGGCGGGGCAGCCATGGGAGCTTGCCAAGGGATTCGACGGTTCTGCCGCTATCGGAGAATGGGTGGATATCCAGAAGTTCCGCGACATCCAGGCTATCCACTTCCATCTCAACATCAACGGCGAGAATGTGCAGGAAGGCTGTTCGAGCGATATGCTCTACAAGGTGGATGAAATCATCTCCTACATCAGCCAGTATTTTACGCTCAAGACAGGAGACCTGCTCTATACGGGTTGTCCTACAGGATGCGGTCCGGTGAAGATCGACGACCATCTGGAGGGCTATCTCGAAGATAGAAAGGTGCTCGACTTTATGTGCAAATAAAGAATAAAAGAATATATGAATAAGAGTAGAATATGGCAATACCTTTGTCTCGTGGCTGTGCTGGTGCTGATGGCGCTGCCTGCTGCGGCACAGAGATTCTTCAACCTTACCTCGCAGGAGGTGAAGGTGGACTCCATATTGCCTCAATTCGTATATTCTTTGCCTTTGCAGGGTGATTATCAGGATTCTATCTATACGGTAACAGTGAAATATCCGGAGTATGTGGATATGCCTGCTACCGATATTTCTCATTACAACCTACTTTCGGGCGCTGCTCTCCCTGAGCAGGTGGTCATCTGCCAGCAGGTAACCGAATGCCGGAAACAAGGCTTGCTGGTGATTTCCTTTTCTCCTCTCGTCTTCAGGGAGCACAGATATCAGGCGCTGGTGAGCTTCATGCTCGATATCCAGGCGAAGCCGCTGGTGCGTTCGCAGAGCCAGTCGCATCTGCTGAAACGTTCGCAGCAGGAAGCCCGACTGCAGACCCGCAGCGGGGAGGATTCTTCTCCCGCCTATGCCGACCATTCTGTGCTGGCAAGCGGAAAATGGGCCAAGATCAGGGTGAGCGAAACGGGTATTCATCAGTTGACTGCCGATGTGGTGCGCCGTGCCGGTTTTTCGGATATCAGCAAGGTGAAGATCTACGGTTATGGAGGAAATCTCCAGAACGAAGCGCTCTATGCCCAGGATATCCGGGAGACTGACGACCTGAAGGAGGTGCCGCAATATGTAGTGGATGGCAGACATTATTTCTATGCCCGCGGGGCGGTGAGCTGGAGCAGTCCGACGGCTATGGTGCGCACCCGCAATCCCTATTCAGACTATGGCTATTATTTCATCACCCAGAGCGATGAGTCGCCGAGTCTCTGGGCAGATTCAGCCTCTTTCGTCTCTTCCTGCCATCCGATGCCGGAAGATTATCATTCTCTTTATGAAGTAGATGGGTTCAGCTGGATGCAGGGTGGAAGGAATCTCTTCCATCCTACAGCCGTCAGGGTGGGCGATACCCAGAAGGTGGTCATCACCAATCCTACCGGATGCAGCCGGGGAAAGCTGGTGGTGGCTGTTACCGCCGGCACCAACACCAGGGTGCAGATCAGGAAGAACCGGCAGGAACTGGGAACCATAAGCCTCCAATTGCCTACCAATACCAGTAGCAGTGCCTATACGGTAGGCGTGGAAAGGAGCGCCACCTATCCGCTCCAGGATTTCAGAGAGAAGGATACCATCGAGATACAGCCACTCAGCGGTGGACCGGTTCATCTGGATTATGTAGCCGTAACCTGGGAGAAGCCTGCGCCGTTTGCCGGTTTCGGAAGTCAGGTTCCTGCAGCCGAGTATGTGTATGGCATCACTCCGCAGGACCACCATGCCGACGGGGCTGCTGATATGGTGATCATCATCCCAACCTCGCAGAAACTGCTCAGGCAGGCACAGCGGCTCAAGGAATTTCACGAAACCCACGACGGGCTGCGGGTGAACATCGTGCCCGCCGATGAACTCTATAATGAATTCTCCAGCGGTACCCCCGATGCCAATGCCTACCGCCGCTATCTGCGGATGCTGAGCGACAGGGCGGCTACGGCTGCCGACATGCCCAAATATCTCCTGCTCTTCGGCGACTGTGTATGGGACAACCGCATGCTCATGCCAGATTGCAGACTGCTGAATCCGGATGATTACCTGCTCTGCCATGAGAGCGATGACTCGTTCAGCAAGACCACCTGCTACGTGAGCGACAGCTGGCTGGGAATCATCGGCGAAGGAAAGGGAGCCGATCCGAAAACCGAACTGCAGGATGTGGCGGTAGGACGATTCCCGGTGACCACGGCGCAGGAAGCCAAGATACTGGTGGACAAGACCATCAGCTACAAGAAGAACGCCAATGCCGGAGCCTGGCAGAACACCCTGATGTTCATGGGAGATGACGGCAACGAGAATCTCCACATGGCGGATGCCAACGAGGTGGCAGACGATATCGCCTCGCTCTATCCGGGCTATCTCATCAGAAAGGTGATGTGGGATGCCTATACCCGACAGACCTCCTCAACGGGAAATACCTATCCCGAAGTTGCCAGTATCATCAGACAGCAGCAGATGGCGGGTGCCCTGGTGATGGATTATGCCGGACATGGCAGCGAGACCCAGATTTCGCATGAAAACGTGCTCAAGATCACGGATTTCGAATCGTTCAGAAACGAAAACCTGCCACTGTGGGTGACGGCATCCTGCGACATCATGCCTTATGACGGTACGAAATCTACCATCGGCGAGGCTGCCCTGCTGAATGAAAAAGGTGGAGCTGTGGCATTCTACGGTACCACGCGTACCGTGTTTGCCCAGCAGAACAAGTATATGAACCGTGCCTTCCTGCGCAGGGTGCTGAGCCGGGAAGACGGCAAGCCGCTGGCGATAGGCGAGGCACACCGGCTGGCTCAGAACGACGTGATGCTGGGCAATGTGATGGCGGGCGAGATAGACCGCTCGGAAAACCATCTGCAGTATGCCCTGCTCGGAGATCCTGCCCTCTCGCTCAACCTGCCGATGATGAAGGTAGTGGTGGATTCCATCAACGGCATCTCCTGCCAGCGCACCGATACGGTTCCGCTGCTGAGAGCCGGAGACATAGCCAGAATTGCGGGACATGTGGAGACGGATGTGGATTTCCAGGGGGTGGTGACGGCTACGGTAAGGGATTCCAGGGAACTGGTTACCTGCAAGCTGAATGATGCCACTGCCGACGGTGCCTCTTCCGCCTTCCAGTATTACGACCGCCAGAAGACGCTCTATCAGGGGGCTGACAGCGTATCCGGCGGAAAGTTTGCCTTCTGCTTTGCCGTACCTAAGGATATCAACTATTCGGGTGATGCCGGACTGATGAATCTCTATGCCGTCAGCAACGACAAGGGGCTGCGGGCGAATGGAGAAAGCGCACGGTTCAAGGTGGGCGGCAGCGTGGTGGCAGAAAATGACTCCATCGGTCCGTCGGTATTCTGCTATCTGAACTCGCCAACCTTCGTGGATGGCGGCAATGTGAATACCACCCCTTATTTCGTGGCAAGGATATCAGACAAGGACGGAATCAATGCCGCAGGAAGCGGACTCGGCCATGACCTGAAGCTGGTGATAGACGGAGAACTGTCGAAGACCTACAATCTCAACGATTATTTCTCGTATGATTTCGGAACCTATACCAGCGGTTCCACCTGCTACAGTATTCCGGAACTCCCGGCAGGCAGGCATCAGCTTACCTTCACGGCATGGGATATCCAGAACAACAGTTCTACCACCACCCTCCACTTCAATGTGGTAAGCGGTCTGGCTCCATCGCTCTTCGATGTGGGCGTGACGGAGAATCCTGCCCGCAGCACCACCACTTTCATCGTTTCTCACGACAGGACGGAGAGCCGGATGGATGTGGTGATTGAACTCTATGATACTTCGGGCAGACAGCTCTGGCGCCATGCCGAGAGCGGAGTACCGGCTTCTGAGGTCTATACCGTGAAGTGGGATTTATCGGTAGATGGCGGTCGCCCTCTGGGTACGGGCATCTATCTGTATCGGGTCAAGGTTTCATCGGATGGCAGCAGCTATGCCTCCAAGACCCGGAAACTGATCATTATAAAATAGAAAATATCATCATATAAAATAATGTAGTATGAATAGAATCGTCAAGATATTCGCAACCGGTTTCCTCTCGGTATGGGCGCTGACGGCATCGGCGCAGAACGGAGAGGGAGATACCAAGGAGAGTCTTTTCAATCCGGTAAACTATGCCGTCATCTCTCAGACCATAGCGCCCGATGCCCGTGGCGGAGGTCTGGGTGATGTGGGTGCGGCAACCGATCCGGATGTCAACTCCCAGTATTGGAATCCGGCAAAGTATCCTTTCAACATCTCCAGGGCGGGCGTGGCACTGAATTTCACTCCATGGCTCCGCTCGCTGGTCAACGACATGAATCTCGCCTATCTCTCGGGCTATTACCGCATAGGCGATTACAGTGCCGTATCAGCTTCGCTCCGTTACTTCAACATGGGTGAGGTGTTTCTTTCTGAGCCGGGAGAAAACGACAACGCGATGACCATCAATCCCTATGAGATGTCGATTGATGTGGCTTACTCTCTGATGCTCAGCGAGAAATTCTCCCTGGCGGCAGCCATCCGCTGGATCTATTCCGACCTGCGCTTCGACTATCAGGAGGAAAATTCGCCAGCCTCGGCTTTTGCGGCGGATATCGCAGCCTATTATCAGAACTATGTCAATATCGGACCGCGAGAGTGCCAGTTGGGTATAGGTCTGAACATTTCGAATATCGGTAGCAAGATTACCTTCAGCGGTCAGGAGTATGGCGAGTTCCTGCCTACCAATCTGCGTTTAGGCGCCTCACTGATGATTCCTATCGACGAGTACAACCGCTTTACCATCGCCGCAGATGCCAACAAGTATCTCGTGCCTACGGTTCCTGCTCAGAAGGAGGGAGAGGACAACTCGGAGTATGAAGACCGTGTGCATCGCGAATACAACGATATTTCGGGCATCAGCGGCATCTTCAAGAGCTTCAGCGATGCCCCAGGCGGATTCAAGGAAGAGCTGGAGGAAATCAACTATGGCGTAGGTGCCGAGTATGTATATAATGACAAGTTTGCCCTGCGTGCCGGCTATCATCACGAGAGCCAGAGCAAGGGCAACCGCAAGTACTTCACGGTGGGAGCCGGCTTCAAGATGAATGTCTTCTCGCTCGATGCTTCCTATGTGGTAGCCACCGCCAAGAGCAATCCGCTCGACCAGACCCTGCGCTTTACGCTGGCATTCGATATGGACGGATTGAAAGACCTGTTCAAGCGATAGGCAGGCGGAATAGGCAGAGCCTTGCTGGAAGATAATAAATAGAAAATATAAACATATTATTAACTTTAATCATAAAGAATAGAATTATGAATATTCGTGTAGGATTTGGATACGATGTTCACAAGCTGGTAGAGAACCGTGACTTGTGGCTGGGTGGTATCAAGATAGATTATGAGTTGGGTTTGCTCGGTCATAGTGATGCCGACGTGTTGATTCACGCCATTTGCGATGCCCTGCTGGGTGCAGCCAATATGCGTGATATCGGTTATCATTTCCCTGATACGGCAGCAGAGACCCTCAATGTGGATTCCAAGATTCTGCTCAAGAAGACGATGGACCTGATTGCCACCAAGGGATATACCCTGGGCAACATCGATGCAACGGTCTGTGCAGAGCGTCCGAAGCTCAATCCGCATGTTCCTGCCATGAAGGAATGCCTGGCAAAAGTGATGGGGGTAGAGGAAGACCAAATCTCCATCAAGGCTACAACCACAGAGAAGTTGGGCTTTACCGGAAGAATGGAAGGAATCTCAGCTTACGCTACAGTATTGATAGAAAAGGCTTAATGAGGGTTAAAAACTCGTTAGTTTTTGATGAATTTTCTAATAATTCGTTGATTTATATCAAAAAATCTCAAAAATAATACTTTTCTTGCCGAATTATTTGGAGATTTGTAGAAAAAGTACTATCTTTGCAGCGTCAAAAGGTTAATAGATTGTTTAGGTTAGTAGTAATAGATTTAGGTTTTTAGTTATTAGGTTTTAAGGTAGATTGTTTAACAGATAATTGAGAAGGTCGTGAGACTATTTTGATTAGAAATTTTTAAGTTAAACATAGTGCATGCCACAGCTCGTTGAGAGTTGTGGCATGTTTTATTTATATCCATTCTTATCATTTCATTATATCCATTCTCATCAATTTCATAAAAACATTCTCTTTATCTCAGAAAAGTCTTTCTTTTTCTTCGCTAACTCAAATTTTTACATTATCTTTGCAAGCAGAATAAAAAGGATAATCATGAGAGTACTCATAGTAAATACAAGTGAGAAGGCGGGTGGTGCTGCTGTAGCTGCCAACCGCCTGATGGATGCCCTTAACAACAATGGTGTTAAGGCTAAGATGCTGGTGCGCGATAAGGTAACCGATGATATTACCGTGGTAGGGTTGCCACGCTCGCTCAGGATGCAGTGGAATTTCCTGTGGGAGCGCTGGTGCATCTTCTACCGCCTTCATTTTTCCAAGAAGAATCTCTTTGCACTCGATATCGCCAATGCGGGATACGACATCACTTCCTTGCCAGAGTTCAAGGAGGCTGACATCATCCATCTGCACTGGATCAACCAGGGTATGCTTTCGCTGAAGACCATCCGGAAGATCATCAGCAGCGGAAAACCGGTGGTATGGACCATGCACGACATCTGGCCGGCTTCATCCATCTGTCATCTTACCCTGGGTTGCCATCATTACAACAATGGCTGCGGCAACTGCAAGTATCTGCCGGGAAACGGGGGAAAGAACGATCTGTCGGCTAAGATATGGAAGAAGAAGCAGAAGGTGTATAACAGTGGGGCTCTTTCCTTTGTTACCTGCAGCAGATGGCTGGCAGCGGAAGCCCGGTTGAGCGGACTCCTGGCGGGTCATCGCATCGAGACGATTCCCAATCCGATAGATACCCATGTATATTGTCCGCAGGACAAGCTGGAATCCCGTCTGCGCACGCAGCTGCCGAAGGACAAGCGCATCATCCTCTTCATCGCCCAGAGAGCCACCAATCCTTATAAGGGCATGGATTATCTGATAGAGGCGTGCCGGCTGATGGCTGAGCAGCATCCCGAGATGAGGGAGAACACCTGCGTGGCTATCCTGGGTGGACACAGCGAGGAGTTTGAAGGCAAGCTTTCGTTCCCGATCGTTTCGCTCGGTTATGTGAGCGATGACAAGTGCATCGCAGATATTTACAATGCTGCCGATGTCTTCGTGCTTCCTTCCCTGTCGGAGAATCTGCCGAATACCATCATGGAGGCGATGGCTTGCGGCGTGCCTAGCGTAGGATTCAAGGTGGGCGGCATACCGGAGATGATCGATCATCAGAAAACGGATATGTGGCAAACTATCGTGATGCCAAGAATCTGGCGGATGGTATCCACTGGGTGCTGGAAGAAGCCGATCAGGAGAATCTGGAGAAGGCGTGCCTGCAGAAGGTGATGCATAACTATTCGCAGCATGCGGTGGCGCTGAAATATGTTGAGGTGTATAATCAGGCGATGGCCTTTAAAAACTACCATATATGATTAAGTTTACTGTCGTAACCTGTACCTACAATGCCGAGAGCGTGTTGCAGCGTACGTTGGATAGTGTCAATAAGCAGACTTACTGCAATATCGAGCACCTGATCATAGATGGTGTTTCGAAGGACAATACCCTGGCTATGGTACGGGCATACCAGAACAGGGCAAAGGCTGGAGAGAATGCCCACGAAATCGTGGTCTATTCGGAACCTGACAAGGGACTCTATGACGCTATGAACAAGGGTATAGACCGTGCTACGGGCGACTATCTCGTGTTTCTGAATGCGGGAGATGTCTTTCCTTCCGACGATACCCTGGAGTATGTGGAGGGATGCGTAGGCGAGGGCGAGAACCTGCCGGGCGTGCTCTATGGAGATACCGATATCGTGAATGACGAAGGAAGATTCCTGCGCCATCGCCGTCTTTCGCCTCCCAAGAAGCTGAACTGGCGCTCGTTCAAGTGGGGGATGCTCGTCTGTCATCAGTCGTTTTATGCCCGCACGGATATTGCCCGCCAGATTCATTACGATCTTCACTATCGCCTTTCGGCGGATGTGGATTGGTGCATCCGCATCATGAAGGCGGCTCAGCAGCGCCATCTTCCGTTGCGCAATGTCCATGCTGTCATCACCAACTATCTGGATGGCGGCATGTCTGTGCAGAATCACAAGGCTTCTCTCAAGGAGCGTTTCGAGGTGATGCGCAGCAACTATGGCTTTGTCACCACGGTTCTGGTGCATACCTGGTTTGTGGTGAGAAGTCTCTTCAAGCGCTAGTTCGCATGGTTTTAGCAAGAAAAAATAAATTTAAATGGCAGAAACATTAAAGGAAAAAACAGCAAAGGGTCTCTTCTGGGGAGCCATGAACAATGGGGCGATGCAGGTTATCGGTTTGGTATTCGGCATCGTCCTGGGCAGACTGTTGTCGCCAAGCGATTATGGTATGATCGCCATGATTACTGTTTTTTCTCTGATAGCCAACGCCTTGCAGAATTCGGGCTTCATCACAGCTATCACGAATATCAAGGAACCTACAGATAATGACTATAACTCCGTATTCTGGTTTAATATCTCTGTAGGTGGTTTTCTATACTTGGTACTTTTTCTCTGTGCCCCTCTGATAGCGGGCTATTATCATACTCCGGCACTGGTTCCTCTTTGCCGGTATGCATTCCTGTCGCTTTTATTCTCCAGCCTCTGTACGGCTCAGTCGGCTTATCTCTTCAAGCACATGATGGTGAAGCAGAGGGCTCAGTCGGGCATCATCGCCACGCTCTTTTCGAGTGTGGTAGGAGTGATCATGGCGTTTTGCGGCATGTCTTATTGGGCTTTGGCCACCCAGACCATCGTTTACAGCATCGTGAATACGGCGCTGTTCTGGCATTATTCTCCGTGGCGCCCGAGTCTGCGGTTTGATTTCGAACCTATCCGTAGGATGTTCAAGTTCAGCTGCAAACTGCTGGCTTCCACCATCACCACCCATATCAACAACAATGTGCTGAATATCCTGCTGGGTCATTACTTCACGGCGCATGATACGGGTAATTACAACCAGGCTTCGCAGTGGAACTTCAAGGCTTACAGTGTGATACAGGGAATGGTGGATTCGGTGGCCCAGCCTGTGCTGGTAGATCTTCGTGAGCAGCCGGGACGCCAGTTGGAAGCCTTGCGCAAGCTGATCCGCTTCACGGCATTCATCTCCTTCCCGCTGATGCTGGGGTTTGGAATGGTGGCTAGGGAGTTCATCGTCCTGGCCATCACCGAAAAATGGCTGGCGAGTGCCTTTCTGCTGCAGATTCTCTGCGTGAGTGGTGCCATCATTCCGATGAGCCAGCTCATGTCGAGTCTGGTGGTGAGCAACGGCAAGTCGGGTACTTATTTTGGGGTGACCTTTGCCCTGGGTGTGGTTCAGATTCTGACGATGATTCTGATATGGCATTGGGGCATCCACACGATGGTCATCGCCTACGTGCTGCTGAACATCATCTGGCTGTTCGTATGGCAGTATTTCTCCCGTCGCCTGATAGGCTATCGGGTATGGATGTTCCTGAAAGATATCCTGCCGTTTGCGCTGGCAGCCCTGGCGGTGATGACGGCTACCTATTTCGCCACGCAGTCTATCCACAATCTGTGGCTGCTCCTGCTTTGCCGCATTCTGATGGCTGTGGTGCTGTACTATCTGGTGATGCGTATTGCCGGTGCTGCCATTCTGAAGGAGTGTATGGCTTTCGTGAAGAAGAAAATGGGAAAGAAGTAACCTTGATGGGTTCATATGAATAAATCAGAATGAAGGATGAATACAAATAAGACAGTTTCAATCATCATGGGCACCTACAATGGTGCCGAATATATCAGAGAGCAGTTGGATTCCATACTCTCGCAGACCTATCCCCTGAAGGAGATCATCATCCAGGATGATGGTTCTACGGATGATACGGTGGCGATTTGCACAGCCTATGCCGAGAAGTTTCCTATCATACATTTCTCGCGCAATGCCAGCAATCTGGGATTCAATCAGAACTTCAAGTCGGCTGCGATGAAGGCAACGGGCGATTTTGTGGCTTTCAGCGATCAGGATGATGTCTGGTTTCCAACCAAGATAGAGAAGCAGGTGGCTGCCATCGGCAATCATGACATCTGTTTTTCTACCCATCTGCGTGGTGCCGACAGGGAGCATACGCATCTTGTGAATCCTCAGTACAGCCTGGAGGCGCTGCTCTTCTGCGGATTTGCCGGACATACCATGCTGCTCCGCCGGGAGTTTATCCAGACAAGTGAATACTGGCTGCCGAATATCATGTACGATTGGAGTCTTGCCATCTGCGCCCAGTTGCACGGCGGTATCGTGATGGTAGATGAACCACTGAACTGGCATCGCACGAATCTGGCTTCTGCCTGTCATGAGGAACTGAAGCAGGCAGGCAAGAAGGTGGATGCCCGCCCTACCTATCAGCCTTACCTTTATGGTATCGCCAATTATCGCAGATTGCAGCAGCAGCCCAACTGGCAGATGCTCTATACCTATATATATGAGCATACCCGGGAGCCGAAGTTTGCGCTGGCACATCGCATGAGCTATTATATGCTGCATCACAATCTGCTGGCACTCTTCTGCCTCTGCTTCCTCTGTCTGAAGCATGGTGACAAGATATACTACAGCAAGCATCAGCGGGGCTTGATGGCAAAGATACGTGCCTTCTGCTATCCGTTGATCTTCTCATATAATAACATTCAATATAATAGACAATCTTAAAATACGAACTTTATGAATATTGCATTATTAACTGCAGGCGGTGTTGGTAACCGTATGGGACAGGATATCCCAAAGCAATTCATGACGATTGATAACATACCTGTTATCATCTATACCATGCAGGCTTTCCAGAGCCATCCTCAGATAGACGCCATCTGTGTGGTGTGCCTCAAGGGATGGGAAGTGGTACTGCAGGCGTATGCCAACCAGTTTAACATCACCAAGCTGAAGTGGATTTTCGAGGGTGGTGACAGCAATCAGCACTCCATCCGCAATGGATTGTGGGGCTTGCGCGATGCCGGATGTACAGAGGATGATATCATATTGGTACACGATGGTGTGCGCCCGCTGGTGGCAGAGCGAATCATTACCGAGAATATCGAGAAGTGCAGAAAGTATGGTTATGCCATTACGGGTATGATCTGCAAGGAGGCTATCATGCAGAAGGAGGATGACTGTGTGAAGAATATCGACATCCCACGCGAGCGGCTGGTTCGCACCCAGACTCCTCATACCTATCCTCTCGGCACTTTGCTGAAGGCGCACGCCGAGGCTGATGCCAAGGGTATTGACGGCACGGTGGCATCCTGTACCTTGATGGCTGAGCTGGGAGTGGATAACCAGCACCTGGTGATGGGATCAGAGAAAAACGGATTGAAGCTTACCCAGACGGAGGATGTGGAGCTGTTTAAGGCATTGAAGCATACCACCAAGGATGAGTGGCTGAAATAGATAATAGGATGAAACAGATAATAGAAGAAAATTGATAGTAGGATGAAACAGACAAATCTATATAATGAAGATGTAAAGGCGGCTTTGGCAGCATTTGAGCTGCCATGGCAACAGCTTTCGGGCAAGAATATCCTGGTGCTGGGCGCTACTGGATTGATTGGTGGCTGTCTGGTAGATATGCTGATGCAGCATGAGGGGCTGGATTATCAGGTTTATGCTGCGGGTCGTAACGAAGAGCGGGCTAACAGGCGCTTTTCGGCATATCTTGCTTCCGGACATTATCATTTTCTTCCTTTTGATGTTACGGCTCCCTTGTCGGTGGATCTCTCTTTCGATTATATCGTGGATGCTGCTGGCGGTGCCTGTCCACAGCTTTATAGCGAGGATCCTGTGGGAGTGATGAAGTCTAATATCTTCGGCGTGGATAATCTGTTGCGCTTTGGACTGCAGCACGGCTTGAAGAAATTGGTCTATGTATCTTCCGGAGAAGTCTATGGCGAGGGCGACGGTCGTGTCTTTGAAGAAAGCTATAGCGGGTATATCGATCCTACTACGGTGAGGGCGTGCTATCCTTCGGCAAAGCGTGCTTCCGAGACGCTTTGTATCTGCTATGCCCATCAGTATGGCATTGAGGTGTCCATCGCCCGTCCGAGTCATATCTACGGTCCGTTCTTTACAGAGAACGATAATCGTGTTTATGCCCAGTTTATCCGCAATGTATTGCGTGGCGAGGATATCGTGCTGAAGAGTAAGGGAGAGGCGTTCCGTTCGTGGACTTATGTGGTGGATTGTGCGATGGCGCTGCTTTGTATCCTGCTGAAGGGCGGGAACGGCGAGGCATATAATATTGCCAACGAGGAGTCGAATGTAAGCATCAGAACCTTGGCTGAAACTGTTGCTGATCTGGCTGGCAGAAAGGTGGTCTTTGATATTCCCGATGATGCCAGTCATGGCAATACCACTCCTATTACCAAGGCTGTTTTTGCTACGGATAAGTTGGAAACTCTGGGCTGGAAGCCGATTACATTATTAAAGGATGGTCTGGCTCATACCATCCAGGCTTTGCAGTAAATGATAGAACTTTCGCATGTGGAGAAGTTAAGGGAAGTCAGGGAGTTTAAGGAAGTTAAGGGACAAATGTTCTACGTTTTACGAAAGAAGACTATTGTCTTAACTCCTTAACTCCTTAACTCCTTACCTCCTTAGTTCTGGCAGGATGAATATCGAATGGAACTCTCGCTTTTCTACTGGTGGAATCTTCATATAATCGCCATAGAGGTCCGTGAGGTAGGAATCGGGATTGCATGGTGCAGGGAATTCCTTGCCCTCAAACTTGATGGTACCCAATGGCTTGACTGCCTTCTTGTCGAATGAGATGCCTCGGCCATTCAGGAAAGGAACATCAGAATAACGGGTCTTCTTTCCGAACAAGCCTACTACCTTCCATAATGCACTGCACAGACAATACTTGCCTCCGAAATAGAAGAACTCAGCAAAGGAACGCAGCGAGTAAGTGTGTCGGTGGTTCAGGATAGAATAACTCTTGGAGATACCCTTTGTCAAGGTCTTGATCCACGAACGGGGAATGTCTGGATAATCCACAAAAGGGAAGATATCCACAAAGATTCCCTTTACATAAGGCTGGCAGAAATCGTCGCCCTGTTCGATATAGAGAGAGTTGCAGTCGCGGATCTTCGTGATAGGCTCCTTGCTTCCCGGATCCGATTTGGGGGTCTGCAGATAGAGCCAGTCGGGCAGTTCCTTGGGGGCAATCTCCTCGAATCGTTTTTCATCTTCCAGCGACATACCGATATCGATATCGTCATCCCAAGGTATGAAACCGCCATGGCGTACGGCTCCGAGCAGGGTGCCGCCATCCAACCAGTATTCTATCTTGTGGCGCTTGCAGATTTTGTCTATTTCTTCCAGAATAGCCAGCTGCTTGAGTTGGCATGCCCGCAGATTCTGCTGGCTATATTCTTTGATTTCTTTGTAAAAGTCCATATTCTTTATATTTTTATCGGGAAGACCCGTATGGGATCTCTATCCGGGTTATAAGAAATGCGTGATGATTAATGTGGCATTGTATCCCCAGAAGTAGATGGCGAGGAAGAGAGTGACTCCTCTCATCGCATTAGCCAGTTTGGGTTGAGCCTCTCTGAATGCATAACCCATGGTGAATGGGATGACGAACATCCAGTGGGCTGCCATGATATATACCTCGTTGAGTCCGAAACCGAGCACCAGGTGAAGGAAGGCATCGAATGCCGCACAGCTCAGGCACATCCACATCAGACGGGAGTGTCTGCTGTAGAAAACACCGGCAGCAAAGAGCAGGAAAACGAATGCTTCGAAGAGGTAGCTGATGGCCCAATCGTATCGGATAAAGGTTGGGCGCGATACGCTCAGGTCTTTGAGCAGTTCCTTCTGATGCAGCTGGATGCCCTCTCCAAAGAGGTTTCTACGATGGATTCCATTCGTGGGGTAGAAACATCGGTCCATTTCAGGAATGGCATATCGGATACCGATTTGCCTCGATGAGCATCCATCCACGCATCGTGAACGGCATTCTTCCGGGCAATATCGGGTCTTTTCGGCATCAGCTTTCTTTCTATCTCCTTGCCTTTTTCCTGCTGAGGCTTGACGATGTATTCGTTCTGATAGTAAAAGCTGCCGCCCATGATGAGGAGCGGGAGGATGAAGGCGATGGCAAAGAATCGGGGTGAGAACACCTTTCTGCCATTGCAGAAAAGCGACATGATGCCGGTCTTTACGCCATTGCTCAGCGATACTCCTGCCGTGGTAAGGAACAGCAGACTAGCCTGCCATGCCTTGAGCTGTTTGCCCTGCGCCATACAGGTTCCCACCATATAGATGCTGACCAGCAGACAGAGCATGGAAAAGCAGAAATGATCGGGTACCATCGTGGTGAGCATGATGGAGGCAAAGGAGAAAAAGAATGCCGTGAGAATGTAGGCATCCAACCGGCATAGCTGGATGAGCTCCCGGCAGATGCGGAAGAAGAATACGGCAGAGAAAGTGGCGCTGATGACGAGCATCACTGCCATGATGAAGGTGGCACAGTTGTGATGAGTCCAGCCCATCAGCCAGTCGTTGAGACAGGCTCCGGGATAGAGTAGGGCGCCAAAGAGCGGATGGCGTGACAACTCAAAGTATATCTTTTCGTTGGAAAGAAAGATATACGAGTAGGCATCGAAACCGGATACCGTGAAATGCTTGTAGAAAATACTCCAAAATCCCAGTTTGCCAGCCTTGAAAAAGCTTGTAGGATAGGAATGGATCAGCACGGTATTCAAGCTGGCGAATACCAGCATCGAAACAAGTGCAAGAATCCTTTCTTCTTTCTTGATTTTAAAAATATTCTTCATCGTTTTATTCTTATTTGGCTGCAAAGTTAGTGTAAAAAATTGATTGTGGGAAGAAAAATGAGGAAATATTTCATTCCGGCTGTTTTTTTGTGGCGGTTTATTTGGCATTGTCTGCTTTTTGGGTTATCTTTGTCTCCCAAAAAACGGATGATGACAGATTCCGACAATTGTGTATAGTTAACGAATATCATAGATATGAAACAGCCAGCTAAGATTGATGTCGCCGTATTGATGCTTTTCTTCAATCGTCCCGACAATTTCCAGAAAGTGTTTGACGAGGTGAAGAAGGCTCGTCCTGCCCAGTTGTTCCTCTATCAGGATGGAGCAAGAGGTGAGCGGGATGTGCCTGGTATCGAGGCGTGCCGGCAAATAGCATCAGATGAGAATATTGATTGGGAGTGTGAGGTGCACAGATCTTATCAGACCAAGAACCAGGGATGCGATCCATCTGAGTATCTCTCACAGAAATGGGCTTTCTCGATTGTGGATAAGTGTATCGTGCTGGAAGATGACGATGTGCCTTCGCAATCTTTCTTCCCTTTCTGCAAGGAGATGCTCGACCGTTATGAGCACGACGAACGTATTGCCATGATTGCCGGATTCAATGAAGATGAGGTGACACCCGACTGCGAGGACAGCTATTTCTTTACTTCAGTCTTCTCTATCTGGGGATGGGCTTCGTGGCGCCGTGTGGTGGACAAATGGGAGGGTGACTATGCCTTTCTGCACGATAAGCAGGCGATGCGACAGTTGGAATCGGTGGTTCGCCAGCGTGGGCTCCGTAAGGACTTCATCCCGATGTGCAGGGATCATGCCCATAGTGGAAAGGAGTTTTATGAAAGCATCTTCTGGCTTCGATGCTGTTGAATTCCAGTCTTGCCATCATGCCATGCAGGAATCTGATCAATAATCTGGGTCTCTCTGATGACTCCACTCATTTCTCCGGAAGCATGAAGACGACTCCCAAGGCTTATCGCAGAATCTTCACCATGAAGCGCCATGAACTGGAGTTTCCGCTGAAACATCCTAAATATGTAGTGGAAAACGTAGATTTCAAGGAGCGGGTGTACAGAATCAATGCCTGGGGCCACCCATTCATCAAGATGTCACGCTCCCTGGAAGAACTCTTTCTGAATCTGAGATATGGTAATTTCTCCAGTATCTTCAAGGCGATGGCTCGCAGATGGCGCAAGATGATTGGAAGAGATAAGCACGCTTGATCTCTTCCTAGCAGAAATATCCGATAATCAGAATACCATTGTATATCAGCAGTGCCAGACCCAGGACGAGCAATACGCCTTTTAGGCAGCGGCTGTAGAGCTGCTGTCGGAGTTGCAGTTCTTGGTTTGGCTGCTGTCGTTTTTGCTTCAGAAGGAAGCCGATGGCTATCGGAATGGCGTATATCCAGTGACCCGCCATGATATATACCTCGTTGAGACCGAAGCCGAGTCCGATATGCAGCATTATATCTAGACCGAAATACGACATCACCAGCCAGAGATACTTGCTCTTTCTGCCCGCCCAGATGCCGGCAACAAACAGCAGCATGATGACTGCCTCTACCACATAATTGATGGCGTATCGGTATTTCACGAACATCGGGCGATGACGCAATTCGTCCTCCAGCACATAATCCTGATGCAGCTGGATAGATTCGCCCATCAGATTTTCGATGATCGACTGTGTGCGGGAGCTTGTTGCATCCGTCCAGTTCATGAATTCACCTTTCATGATAGGGGCACCTTGCTTAGGTCCCCTTTTCTTTTTGGCTTCTTTCTTAGCCAGTTCCTTTGCCTTCCGGATGCTGTCGTTCTTGGCTCTCTGGGCTATCTCCTGAGCAGAGATAATCTTCAAGCCTCTTTTGATAGAGTCGTTTGTCAGCGAATCACGGGTATGCTTGATCTGTGCCATACGCTCCTGTCTGGCTTTCTTCTCAGCCGCTTTCTTGGCTTTCAGTTCCTTGCGTGCCATCTCGTTAGGCCATACGAAGACGCGGTATTCCCATCTGCAGAATCCCCACAGCAGGGCTGCTGGCAGAATGACTGCCAGGAGAAGATGCTTAGGGCGGAAGAATCCCTTTCCGTTTACGAAGAATGCAGAAAAGAAAATCTTCAATCCGTTATTGAGCGATGTGCCGGCTGTAAGGATGAAATATACCACGCTCTGCCATATCTTGAGCGGATGGTGATGTTTCATTCTGAGACCGGATACGTAGAGTGCCAGGATGAGCAGCATCATGGAGATGACGAAATGGTCGGGCACGATGCAGG
Source organism: Prevotella sp. AM34-19LB (assembly GCF_003468525.1). Classification (NCBI taxonomy): domain Bacteria; kingdom Pseudomonadati; phylum Bacteroidota; class Bacteroidia; order Bacteroidales; family Prevotellaceae; genus Prevotella; species Prevotella sp. AM34-19LB. The sequence continues at coordinate 32,548 of NZ_QSIG01000005.1, forward strand.
TAACCATCACATATCCGAAGGAGAAGAACAGTAGGGTAAGGATATGAGATGCCGTCTTGTCGAGATCCATTACCTCCCGGAAGATTCTCTTCAGGAAGAGGGTGGCATAGAATCCGCAGAATATCTGGATGATTACTGCGATGAAAAGGGCACAGTTGTAGCCTGTGAGTTTCATCAGACCCATATTGATGAGGTAAGGAATATACATATAGAAGGCGAGCAGCGGATGGCGATATACATTGTATGCTGCATTCCAGTCGCTCAATACCCAGTAGGTAAGCGGGTCGAAGCCCGATACGCAGAAGTGGCGGATGAAATTCTTGTAATAATCATCCGTGATGAGGGTGAAATGACTGGCATAGCGGGCTATCACTACACCATTCAGAACGGCAAGTGCCAGAAAAATGCCCAGGGCGAGCCATCTTTCTTCTTTCTTGATCGTGAAAATATCGAATATCTTTTTCATATCTTTCTATTTCTTTCTCTTTCAAGTTTTGAGAGGAATCTTCTCTTAGTCTTTCTCTTAGTCTTTCTCTTTCGAGTTTTGAAGATTCTTTTATTTCTTCAGGAAGAATCTTACTAATAGGAAATTAACGGGGATACAGATACAGAGGGTAGGAATCATCGCCCACTGTTTGGCGAGCCCCAGACCAACGAAGAGGTTGAGGCAGACGGTTTGCATCGTATAGTTTACCACATGTGAGAGGGTGAAGCCGGCACCTCGCTTGGCGTTTGCCTTCACCTTGAAGGTGTATCGGGTGCTGGCGATGAAATTGAAGATGAAGCTCACGATGTAGGCGATGGTGTTGGCTGTGGTAGCCAGACTGTGATCACCCATTCGTGGAATGAAATGGTTCAGCACCGGCATCATAGCCAGATAGATGCCATATTGCAGCACCGTAGCCAGTCCGCCTACGATTCCGAATCTGATGACTTCGCCCAGCTTTTCCCGTCTGGCATCATCCATATTATTAATCTTGTTCTTGATATTCATTGTTTTATCTTTTACGGCGTGCAAAAATACGCCTTTTTCCTGTTTCTAGCAAATATTCTTTCTACAAAATATGAATCTGCCTGGATTTATCTTAATAGTTTCCCTTTTCCAAAGAGATAAGCCAGTTTGGTCTTCTCCATCATCTTGGCAATGAGCAGGCTGCCTGTAATGGCAAGGATGATGGTGACGGCAGCAAACGAGATCTCGCTCGGATCCCAGCTGAAAAGGGGATGATAGAACTTCGCAGCCATCGTAAAGATGGGATGGAAGAGATAGATAGGCAGCGTATTGCGCCCTATATATAATAAGGTGTTGTCTATCTTTTGAATGTAGATTTTGCCTTGAATGCGAGTGATGAGGCTATGTATCCACATCAATGACGAAATGCAGCACCAGCAGGAGAAGATTACAGCCAGGCATCCCCAGTCGTACCATTCCTCTAAGCCCAGCAAGTTGAGCCAGAGCAGTAAGGCTGCAGGGGAAGGATGGAATATCTTGCCAAACTCTATATGGCATTGGCGAATTGCTGTACCGATGAAATAATAGGCAGCAGCACTGGGCGAAAGAGCGGGTGTCTTGGATGCCAGCAAGAGTAGGGTGGCGAAGATGAAGAGGCTTGTAGTGGTATTCATCGTCGTTTTTCCTTGTTTGAGGGTTTCCCATGTAGCCCCCTTGAAACTGATATAATAAAGAAAGCCACAGATGATCATCGTCTGGATAAACCAATAAGGACCTATGGATGTGACAAATATCTTCTCGCAAATCTGTGAGAAGGATAATTCCGTGATGCCATCTCTTACGGGCATGAAATAGGAAAGTACAGAGAAACCGGATACCATGATAACGTAGGGTAGGGCGAGACACATCAGGTATATTCCCATTTGCTTGGGACTTTTCTCGATATTGACAAGATAACCCGTGATGATGAGAAAGGTAGGCATCATAAACGAGAGAATGCCTGCCTTCAGATGTGGATATGCATTGCCGAAGTTCACAATATGAATCAATATCATGAGAATGATGAGGATGGCTCGTATCAAGTCGAGGTCTGTATTTCTTTTCATGTTATTTTCTGTAAAATTGAAATTTGTTATTCTCGGAATGGTTTGAAATGTCCCTTGTCGGCGAAGGCAAGCATCTCTTTGTCTCCACGGCTATCTCCAAAGGCTTCTATCTCATATTCTGAACGTTCGAAAGGTTTAAGTGCCTCTGCGATGCGATGCACCTTCTCCTTTCCGTAGCAATTGTTTGACTTGAAGTTGCCTGTCAGCTTGCCGTCTTCTACTTCTATCTGGGTGCCGAGTACCTGAACACCTTTCAGGTTGCGGATATCAAAGAAAGGGCGAACCCAGTTGTCAATGCTGGCGCTTACGATAAAAACCTGGGCTCCTGCCACCAGTGCTTCGTGCATCAGGGTGATGCCTTTCGGGCGGAGCAGATGCTGGCTTTCTTCTGCAAAACCACGGCAGAGAGCATCAAACTTTTCGATGCGCATGCCGGCAAAGAGGTGGGCAAAGATCTGCTGTTTTGCCTTCCAGTTGGGATAAAGATGCAGTTTCATCAATACCAGCAGTGGGCTGTACTTCAGGAAAACCATCAGGAAACGACTGGTTCCCTTGGCATATTTGATGAATTCCAGTAAGGTATCGCTCGTTGTCAGTGTTCCGTCGAAATCGAAACAGTATATTTTCTTCTTCATTTTTTGTTCTTCTTCATTTCTTGTTCTTCTTTTGGATTAACTCTTTCTTATACGATATAGATAAGGATGAGGAAGGAGAGCAGCCAGGCAAGAACGATAAACTGCGTGATTCTGTCGCGCAGGATAATTTTCGTAGGGTCGCCGCTCTGCTGGTCAACCACTGCAATCTGGATGTATCTCAGCAAACCTACCAATACAAATACGCTGGTAAGATAGAGGTATTCGGTATGGAAATTCTCTATCACTTCAGGGCTCACCGTGTACATGATGTAGCAAACCAGGGTAACTGATGCCGTAATGGTGATAGCCTGATTGATGAAGGTGAGGTTGTATCGGCTCGTATTCTTTCGGGGAGCCTCGCCCGTCTTTTCCATTCGCAGCACGTCATCGCGGCGCTTGGCAAAACTCATGAAGAGGGTGATGAGGAAGGTCATCAGCACAATCCATTTACTGAGCATGATGTGCGTAGCGACGCCACCCGCCAGCAAGCGGAGCACAAATCCGAATGCCACGATGCACACATCGATGATGGCATACTGCTTGAGCTTGGCGCAATAGCAGAGGTTCATGATCCAATAGAAGGCGATGATTCCCATCGTCTCCCACGAATCGAGCAGACAGCATACCCCCATCGAGAGGATGAGCATCAGAAACATCAAAGCGTAAGCCTGCCTGATGCTTACGGCTCCTGAAGCGATAGGGCGGTGACATTTCACCGAATGGCGGCGGTCTGCCTCCACATCATGGATATCGTTGAAGCAATAGATGCTCGATGCGGCAAAGCTGTAGGCAAAGAAAGCAATCAGACCCGCCAGCAGGGCATCTGTATGAAACAAGGCACCACCAAAGAAGAGGGGCACGAAGATAAACATATTCTTAATCCACTGTTTCGGGCGGATCAGGCGCATCAAGGCAGCGAAGCCCCGGCTATCTTTTATTTCATTCTCGTTCATATAAATTTCTTTTATTTAATCTAAGATGATTCTTTTTATTTAATAATCTGAGATAATTCCTTGGAAATCCATTCTGCAATCTTGCTCAATATCCAGGAGAGTGGCAGGGTGATGGCAATGCAGAGGATGAAGGTTGGCCAGTATCCCAAGTGATGAGGCTCGATATAATGGAGCACGAAGTGGATGTGGATGAGATAGCATTCCAGACTCAAAGCTCCTACCAGCATGAAGCTGCGGTTAAACCATCCTGGGGTACGGCGGAAGATGCGGTTCAGGAGCAGGATGCTCGTGATGGTTAGCGGGATGTAGAGCATACGCTCCAGGAAGAGCGGAAACATACCGTGTTTCTCCTGTTCCAGGAAGATGCTTGCGAGCAGCGTCATCAGGAACATCAGCCATATCATCCAGATGCTGGCACCATCAAGTGTCTGCTTCTGGCGCACCATCTCACCCATATTGATGCCGATGAAGAAGATAGGTACTCGGCTCCAGAAGATTTCCAGATGGCCTACAGCCTGATGAATCGGTGTGACGTATTGCACCAGGATGCACCACATGATCATCACCACCGGCAGCCATTTGTAGATGGGATGGCGCTTGATGAGTTCCATATAGGCTGGGGCGAAGAGATAGAGCATCATGGTGGCTGGGATGTACCAGAAGGTAAGCTCGTCGTATCGCCAGAAATTCCAGTTGATGGTAATCTCGCCTATCAGGTTGATCCACGCCTCGAGGTCTCCTCCTGGAATCGGGGAATGTAGTAGAGACAGGCGATGATGAGCACGCCGGGTAGATGCGCAGGTAACGGCGGATGAAGAAATGCTTGGCAGAAGGATTCTTCATCCAGGAAAACCACAGACCGATGCCGCTGAGAAACAGAAACATATCTACTCCTATATTGCCCATGCGGCGCAATCCGAAGAAAGCGTTCTCTCTAGGCAGTGCTACATGAAAGAGAATGATGAAGAGCATGGCGGCTCCCATCAATTCACCGCGATATCTACTGATATTCGCCAGTTCTATGTCTTTTATCTTCCACTTCATCTGATATATCTTTTTTGTTATTATTTTTAGGGGGGCTTTTGACAGGCGATGGAATCGCCTGGAACGGGGGGAGGCTCTCTAATACTTAGCTCTTCGGGTTGGGTATCTTCTTCATCAGTTGTGTAAAGAGCCATGCAATGCCGATGCTGGCAATGATGTAGAGCAGCAGTCCGGCATAGATGTCTCCATGACGGCTGATGGGGATGAATATCTTGCGGGTGATAGGATGGGTGACGAAGAGGGCGGCTGAGATGACGCCCATCCATTCCAGAACCTTGTAGATGCCCGACAGCCAACTTACTTCCTGCAGCAGGTCGGCTACAAGCACACAGAGCAGACAGATGAAGAATGGCACGAAGGTCCATCCTATCATATTGAGACTCAGACTGTAGATCAGCGAGAGGCAGAATACGCAGCCGAAGATATTGGTTACAGGAGAATGGAAGGTCATCAGAATCTTCTCGCCATACCGGGCATAGAGAATGCCCAGACCGAATGGCAGCATACCGCCCATGAAATTATAGCGGTAGCGGTTCATCGCCTCGCTCTCGGGATTGTCAAAGCCCAGCAGCAGCTGGATGCCGATGCAGAGAAGCATCAATCCTACCGTCCATCCCCAATGGCGGCGATAGAGCAGCAGTCGATATACGATGTAAAGCTGCAGCATCAGACCGAAAAACCAGTAAGGTCCTGGCCAGATGATGTTGTCTGGGTTTGGCAATACATTGTTAAACATACCCAGCATCGATACGATGCCCAGCACCTCGTAATGGCGTGGACCCGGAGTGATGTAGTCTATCATCGTGAAAGCGATGAAACCCACGATCATCATCTTGAAGAGCTTCAGATAGTGATAGCGGATGAAGCGAAGAGGTTCGCGCCAGCTGATGCTCCAGGATTGCTTCCTGCCCGAAATGCTGTACATCTGAGCCTGCTGGTCGGCAGAAAGATGAGGCTTGGCTTCATACTTCATCACCAGTCCGTATGCACTCAGGAAGAGGAATACGGGCACTCCGTAATGACCGAAGAACGACAGCAGATGGATTGGCAGGTTGATGTCGGGATTCGCCATCACCTGCAGCAGCCAGTCGGCGTTGTGTTGGAAGAACTGGTATTCATTCTCCTTGACAATCGGACCTAGCCAATGGCAATAGTTATGTAGGAAGATGCCGATGATGGCAAGTCCTCTCAATGCATTGCATGCACTTCTGGAAAGTATGTTCTGATTCATTTCCTGGCTCCTTTCTTTGTTTGTTTCTTACCTTGTTTCTTATCTTTTTTCTTGTCTTGCTTCTTTTCTTCCTGCTTAGCCTGCGTCTTGAGATATTCATCCCTCAGCTTGTCGTAGTCGGCAGAGTTCTTCAGGATGCGGGGGCGCATCTCGTTGTATTTCGGACTCAGGATATTGTTCTCCTCCTTGTAGGTTGGAGTTTCGATGCCGGCAAGATACAGCAGCAGGTGCGGCAGGGCATCCGTCATCATCCGCTTGTCCTTGGCGGCACGTATCTGCCGGTAGATGGTGCGGTGTTTCTGGATGTATTTCTTCGAGCAGTAGATCCAGAACGGAATCTCAAACTCATAGTGTGCCAGCTTCCAGTCGATGTTGGCAGAGTGGTTGCGGCAGATGAAGCCACGGTTTTCCTCGTAGCACTCCTCACCATGGTCGGGCACATAGATGATGATGGCATCTTCCTTCTGGAATCGCTTCACGATTTCTGCCACGATGGAGTCGTTGTAAAGGGTGGCGTTGTCGTAATGGCTCAATACCTTGCGCTGGGCATCGGTCAGTTCTGGGCGCTTGTCTTCGTAGCTGCTTGCCCAGAACTTAGCCTGGTTCTGGCGATAGCGCAGCTTGTAGTTCACGTGCTGACCCATCAGATGGAAAATGGTGAGATTATGGTCGGTCTTGAATTGTTTCAGACTGTCATCATAATCTTTAAGCAGTCCATCGTCCAGCGCATGCAGCTCGGTGTTTCTGTGGTCGAACTGCAGCTTGCTCAGTTCCGGATTGTTCAGGAAGAAGCCACCGCTGAAGTCATATACCGCCTCTTTAGCCTGAGGCAGGAATTCGTTGGTGATGAAGGTTACGTTGTAGCCTGCCTTGCGGAATACCTCCGGGAAGAGCGGATAGTCGCACCATTCTCCCTTGTCGCCTACCACATAGGTAGAGAGCATGTGCTTGAATACGAAGCTGGTGAGGTTCCAGCAGGTCACGACATCTGTAAACTTGGTGAGTTTCTTCGATTTCTCCAGTGCCGATTGCTTTGGGGTGGTTTTCATGAAGTAGCCATATTGCTGTGAATGATGGCGACCGTAGCTTTCGCCGATGATCAGCACGATATTTGGCGAGCGGAAGCTGCAGCTATCAACCTTCACCTCGTGGGCTGCATGAATCAGTTGGGTAATCTGATGCGCTGCCAGCTGGTTGGCATAGATGCTGAAGTGGAGTCGGTAGATAGGCAGATAGAGTACGGCAGGATCTTTCTCTGTGAGGGTGTGCTCTACCTCTCCGATGGTTCTTCCTGACATCAGCTTATGGTAAGCCTCCTTGTTGTGCCAGGAGGTGCAGATGGAAGTGATGAGGATGACCAGGCAGAGGATACCGAAGGTGGCTGGCATGGCTGCCGTCATTCGCGGAATAGCCATCAGTCGTTTCTTGAGCGAAGCCAGTTCGAGTACGGTAACGAGGAAGACGTAGATCTTGATGAGCCGTTTTCGGAAGATGACGATGAGTATCTGCAGGAGCGCCAGGAGCAGAATCCAGCCCACACTGCTGAAGAGCACTTCGGCAGAGATGAGGGCAGAGAGGAAGCTGCTTGCCTCGGAACTGTTGGTCTCTCCCACCAGCATCAGCATAGAAGGATTGAGTGTGGAACCGAAATTCACGAAGCAGTAGGTATCAGCGGCTGCCGTGACATATAATATAATGTATAATATGACACGCAGGCCCCTGCGCACCTTCTTCGGGAAGACGGCGAGGATGGCGCTCACGATGTAGAGGTCCAGAAACAGCTCCAGGAACATGTTCTCGTAGAGCGTTCCGTTCTTCGGAATCGTGATGAGTGAACTTACCATGCCCAGGATGTACATGGACACAAAGAAGTTGGCATTGCGCCTGATAGGGGCTGATGCCAGACTAAGACAGTTCTTGATGATTTCTTTCCAACTCATAGCTTTCTATTGATGATGTTTGCTATTTTTAGAGAATAGATTTTTATGGCACTCTTTTAGACTTAGAGTGCCTGATAGTTTTTGATGGCGAGGTTCTCGATGCATTCGGGAACCATACCTTCGATGCTTTTTCCAGTCTTGATACATTCGCGTATCTCCGTGCTGCTGATGTTGAGCAGCGGGGTTTCTACGATGGTCACGCCGGCAGGCACTTCGCCCATGCAGGAGCCTTGGCGGGGATAGACTACAATAGGGTAGTGGGCAAGGATATCGTCGTGATGATACCACTTGTCGAATGCTGCCCAGTTGTCGCCGCCTATTAATAATGTAAACTCACATTCTGGATAATCCTTGCTGATGGCCTGCAGGGTGTGCCAGGTATAGGAAGGCTTGGGCAGGCGGAACTCATAGTCGCATGCCTTCAGCTGGGGTTCTTTCTCCAGTGCCTTTTCTACCATCTCCAGGCGCAGGTGGTCATCGAGCAGGTCGGTAGCAGCTTTCTTGAATGGGTTCATGGGGGAGACCATGAACCACACTTCATCCAGCCCCGCCTTCTCGCAGAGGCTTTTCGCCAATGCGATGTGGCCGGTATGGATGGGGTTGAAGCTGCCTCCAAAGATTCCTACCTTTTTCATTTCTATTATTCGCTCAAAAAGTCCTTTACTAGCTGATAAACCTCCTGCTGGGCTTTCTCCAGGTCATCATTTACGACTACGTGGTCGAACTGAGGAGCGAAGGTCAACTCATAGCTAGCCTTGGCAAGGCGCTGTTCGATTACCTCTGGGGCATCTGTGTTGCGGCCTACCAGACGGCGGCGCAGTTCCTCTACCGAAGGAGGTTGCACGAAGATGCTCAGGCACGTTCGCCATAGAACTTCTTGATATTGACGCCACCCTTTACATCTACGTCGAAAATTACCGACTCGCCCTTGGCGAGCTGGTTTTCTACCTGCGACTTCAAGGTGCCGTAGAATCTATCCTGGTAAACTTCCTCATACTCCAGGAACTCATCTGCCTCAATCTTGGACTTGAATTCTTCTGGAGACAGGAAGAAATACTCTACACCATTCTGCTCTGTGCCGCGAGGGGCACGAGAGGTACAACTGATAGAGAAAGCCAACTTCAACTCTGGGTGCTCTTTCATCAACCAGTTGACGATGGTACTCTTGCCGCTGCCCGAAGGGGCGCTGAAAATCAACAATCCGTTCTTCATTTTACTTTGAACTTTGAATATTGAACTTTGAATATTGAACTTTGAATTTTGAACATTGAACTTTGAATTTTGAACATTGAACTTTGAATTTTGAACATTGAACTTTATGATTCGTAAAGCAAATGAATTCTTCACTCTTCACTCTTCGTTCTTCACTTTTTTAAAGTGCATTCAGCACCTGTTCCTTAATCTGTTCCAACTCGTCTTTCATCTTCACCACGATGTTCTGCATTTCAGCCTGATTGCTCTTTGAACCGGTGGTGTTGATTTCGCGGCCCATTTCCTGGGCGATGAATCCGAGCTTCTTGCCCACACCATGACCTTCCTCATTCATGGTCTCGCGGAAATATTTCAGGTGGTTGGCAAGGCGCTGCTTCTCCTCGCTGATGTCGAGCTTCTCGATGTAGTAGATAAGTTCCTGCTCCAGGCGGTTCTTGTCATAATCCACATTCGGAATCTGCTGCAGACCGTTTACGATGTTCTGGCGGATTTTCTCCACGCGTGCCTTCTCGTATGGTTCAATGCTGGCAAGGAGAGCCTGGATATTATCAACTTTCTCAGTGAATTTCTTCTGCAGGGCAGCTCCTTCCTGCTTGCGGAAGTCGCTCAGATGGCCGATAGCCTCGCAAATTGCATTTTTTGCCACTGCCCACTCCTCGTCGGTCAATTCTTCCACATCAGTTTTGGTTGTTACATCAGGAAGACGCAACAAAGTGCTGTACCAATCAGTAGGCTCAGGAATACCTGTTTCTGCAGAAATTTTCTTGATCTGCTGGTAATAATTCAGAACAAGCGCACTATTGATAGGTGTAGCATCTGTAGCTGCATCCTTCTCAATCCAGATAGAGAAGTCAATCTTGCCTCTTTCCAGGCTCTTAGCTATATACTGACGAATCTCCATCTCCTTCTCTCTGTAGAGAGGAGCGATACGTGTAGAGAGGTCAAGATTTTTGCTGTTTAATGACTTTATCTCTACATTAATCTTCTTTGTTTTGTAGGCCGCGGTAGCTTTTCCGAAGCCTGTCATTGACTGTATCATATAATCTTTCACGTTAAATTTCTGCAAAAGTACAAAAAAAAGCGAGAAAATGCGTATATTTGCAACTTATTTAAGAATATATTTTTAAATTATGTCGTGTATTTTAAATATTGAGACGAGTACGGACGTGTGCTCAGTGGCAATTAGTGATAGTGGACAGGTGATTTTCAACCAGGAAGATCACACAGGTCCTAACCATGCTGTTAAGTTGGGTGTGTTTGTTGATGAGGCTCTTGATTTCCTCGATTCCCATGGTCTTCCATTAGAGGCTGTGGCTGTAAGTTGTGGTCCTGGTTCCTATACCGGATTGCGTATCGGTGTGAGTATGGCTAAGGGCATCTGCTATGGTCGCGGGGTGAAGCTCATAGCAGTACCAACCCTCGAATTGATGGCTGTGCCAGTATTGCTTGGCGAACATCCTGAGCAGGAAGACGCCCTCATCGTACCTATGCTCGACGCACGCCGCATGGAGGTGTATGCCGAAGTGCTCGACCGCTCCCTGAAGGTGGTTCGCCCTATCCAGGCAGATATCGTCGATGCAGAAACCTACAAGGAATATCTGGACGGGCATCATGTATATTTCTTCGGAAACGGTGCTGCCAAGTGTATGGAGACCATCAACCATCCTCATGCGCATCTCGTGGAGGGTATCGAGCCGCTTGCCAAGAATATGGCACCGCTTGCCGAGAAGAGATTCGTAGAGGGCAAGTTTGAGGATGTGGCTTATTTCGTACCTTTCTATCTCAAGGATTTCGTGGCTAAGATGCCTAAGAAGCTTATCTAGGAGAGATAGAGGGCGGAGCATCCGCAGATTTGAATAGTGGGGTTATCCTCTGAATAATAAAAGAAACTAGCAAGAAAATATGGATAAAGTAGGATTAGACTATAATACAACGCGAGAAAAGCTCGTGCTGCCTGAATACGGACGTGAGATTCAGCAGATGGTGGATTACTGTGTAGAGTTGGAAGACCGTAAGGAGCGCCAGCGCTGTGCCGAGTCTATCATCAAGATCATGGATCGCATGTTTTCGGAAAACAGAGGTTTGGAGAACCATGAGCAGAAACTCTGGGATCATCTCGCCATCATGAGCGATTTCCAGCTCGACATCGATTATCCTTTCGATGTAAGCAATGCTGCAAAGATTGCCAAGAAGCCCGAAACCGTGGAATATCCTAACCAGCGTATTCCTGTGCGCCATTATGGTGCCATGCTTTTCGAAATCTTCGAGAAGCTGAAGCACATGGAGCCGGGCAAGGAAAGAGATGAACTGGTGAAGCTGACAGCCAACCAGATGCATCGTAACCTGATGCAGTGGAGCCATGGTTCCTGCGATGAGCAGAAGGTGGCTGCCGATCTGGCGAGATTTACGGATGGAAATATCAAGCTCGATCTCAAGCATTTCGTCTTCGAGAAAGTCAAGGAGACCCCAGCTCGCAGCAATAACAATAATAATAAGAAGAAAAAGTAATCACTTTTTTATAATTTAGATAATCAGATTATAATAATTAGACAAGCTTATGGAGTCTTTCATCATAGAGGGCGGTCATCCGCTCCAAGGTACCATCACCCCGCAGGGTGCCAAGAACGAGGCGCTGCAGGTGATTTGTACCACCATTCTTACCGATGAGCCCGTGCGCATTACCAATGTGCCGGACATCCTGGATGTGAACAACCTGATCAAGTTGCTCCAGGAAATCGGTGTGAAGGTAACCCGAAACAGCCGTCACGATTATACCTTCCAGAGTGATGAACTGAAACTGGATTATCTCGACAGTCTGGAGTTCGTGAAGAAGTGTTCTTCGCTGCGTGGCAGTGTACTGATGTTCGGACCATTGCTCGGCAGATTCGGCAAGGCTACCATCGCCAAGCCGGGTGGCGATAAGATTGGCCGCCGCCGTCTTGATACCCATTTCCTGGGATTCAAGTATCTGGGTGCCGATTTCGTGCACGATGAGGAGCGCAATGTATATCAGATACAGGCCAAGAAGCTGAAGGGATGCTATATGCTGCTCGATGAGGCTTCGGTTACCGGTACTGCCAACATCATCATGGCAGCGGTTCTTGCCAAGGGAACCACCACTATCTATAATGCAGCCTGCGAACCATACATCCAGCAGCTCTGTCACCTGCTCAATTCTATGGGTGCCCAGATCAGTGGCATTGCCAGCAATCTGCTCACCATCGTGGGTGTAGAGAAGCTGCATGGCGCCGAGCATCGCATCCTGCCTGATATGATCGAGGTGGGTTCCTTCATCGGTATGGCTGCCATGTGTGGAGCCGGCATCCGCATCAAGGATGTGTCGGTGAAGGACCTGGGTATTATTCCTGATGCCTTCCGCCGACTCGGTGTGAAAGTGAAGGTAGAGGGCGACGACCTCTTCATTCCGGAACAGAAGCATTATGTGATCGACTCGTTCATTGATGGTACCATTATGACACTGGCAGATGCACCATGGCCAGGACTCACGCCAGACCTCCTGTCGGTGCTCCTCGTGGTGGCAACCCAGGCTCGCGGCAGTGTGCTTTTCCATCAGAAGATGTTCGAGAGCCGTCTTTTCTTCGTGGATAAACTGATAGATATGGGTGCGCAGATTATCCTCTGCGATCCTCACCGTGCAGTGGTGGTAGGTCATGATCACAAGCTGAAGCTGCGTGCGGGCAGAATGACGAGTCCGGATATCCGTGCCGGTATCGCCCTGCTGATTGCTGCGATGAGCGCCAACGGCACCAGCCGTATTGCCAATATCGCCCAGATAGACCGTGGCTACGAGGATATCGAGCAGCGCCTGAACCAGTTGGGTGCCAAGATTACCCGTGTCAGCGATTAAATAAGTAAAGAACGAAGAGTGAAGAATTCATTTGCTTTACTAATCATAAAGTTCAAAGTTCAAAATTCAAAGTTCAAAGTAAAATATGATAAGACGTGACGAAGTATATAAGATAGGTAAGTTGGGCAAGCCTCATGGAGTGAAGGGCGAGATAACCTTCGCCATCACCGATGATGTCTTCGACCGTGTGGATGCAGAATATCTTGTTCTTGATATCGATGGCATCCTGGTGCCTTTCTATCTGGAGGAGTATCGCTTCAAGAACGATGAGAATGTGCTCGTGAAGTTCGAGGATATCGATACGCAGGAGCAGGCGCGCAACTATACCGGATGTGAGGTCTTTTTCCCTCGCCACCTCTCGGATAGCGATGGAGAGAACATGACCTGGGCAGAGATCATCGGCTTCCAGCTGGTGGATGCCGTAACCGGAAAGGTGGTGGGAACCCTGGATCGTGTAGATGATTCCACGCTCAATCTCCTTTTCGAGGTGACAACCCCCGAAGGTGATGACCTGCTGATTCCTGCCAGCAACGACCTGATAGAAGAGGTGAGTGCTGAAAGAAAGGAAATCAGGATGGCAATCCCAGAGGGTCTGCTCGATTTGTAAGTTAAGTGAAGAAGTTCAAATTTCAAAGTTCTAAATAAAATGAAACAACAGATATGTATTCTCGGTTCTACGGGAAGTATTGGCACACAGGCGCTGGATGTCATCGAGCAGCACAGCGACCTTTACGAGGTATATTGCCTTACCGCCAATAACAGAGTGAAGGAGCTTGCCGAGCAGGCGCATAAGTTCCATCCTGCTGCTGTAGTGGTTGCCAATGAGGCGCATTACGACGAGTTGAAGAATCTGCTCAGTGATGAACCTGATATCAAGGTTTATGCCGGTGCCCAGGCGCTCTGCGATATCGTGCAGGCAGAGCCAATCGATATGGTGCTTGCATCCATGGTAGGTTTTTCCGGTCTGGAGCCAACCATCCATGCCATCAAGGCTCGCAAGAAGATCTGTCTTGCCAACAAGGAGACCCTGGTGGTGGCAGGTGAGCTGATCTGCAATCTTGCCCAGGAATACCATGTGCCTATCCTTCCTGTGGATAGCGAGCACAGTGCCATCTTCCAGAGTCTGGTGGGCGAGGGCGATAACGAGGTAGAGAAACTCCTTCTTACCTGCTCTGGCGGTCCTTTCCGCAACTTTACCCACGAGCAGTTGGAGAAGGTTACCGCTGCCGATGCGCTGAAGCATCCTACCTGGGATATGGGCGCCAAGATCACCATCGATTCTGCATCGCTGATGAACAAGGGCTTCGAGGTGACAGAGGCTAAGTGGCTCTTCGGCGTTCCTGCCGAGAAGATTGAGGTGCTGATTCATCCGCAGAGCATCGTACACAGTGCCGTACAGTTTGCTGATGGTGCCGTGAAGGCTCAGTTGGGCGTGCCAGATATGCGTCTGCCTATCCAGTATGCCTTCTCCTTCCCAAAGCGCCTGCATCTTGACGGCGAGCGCCTCGACCTCTTCAAGGCGCAGGATCTGCAATTCTTCGAGCCTGATTACAAGAAGTTCAAGTGCTTGCAGCTGTCGTTTGATGCGATTAAGAAAGGTGGAAACATGTCGTGCATCGTGAATGCTGCCAATGAGATTGTGAATGCCGGCTTCCGCAAGGGCGAATGTGGCTTCCTGCAGATGGCGGACATCATCGAGGAGACGATGGCAAAGGCCACTTTCGACAGCAATCCTGATCTCGATGTCTATCTGCAGACTGATGCCGAGGCGCGCCGTATTGCCACTGAGTTGATGAAAGTTAATGGTTAATAATTAATAGTTAAAAATGAACGTAGGATATAGGACTAATCATCAAGTTCAAAGTTCAAGGTTCACAGTTCAAAGTAAATAAATGGAAGTATTTTTGATCAAAGCGTTGCAGTTGATGCTATCGCTTTCCATCCTGGTGCTGCTCCATGAGGGCGGACACTTTTTCTTCTCCAAGCTCTTTGGCGTAAGAGTGGAGAAGTTCTATCTGTTCTTCGACCCATGGTTCCACCTCTTCGAGTTCAAGCCAAAGAACTCTGATACCACTTATGGTTTGGGATGGCTGCCATTGGGCGGATATTGCAAGATTTCGGGTATGATAGACGAGAGTTTCGATACCGAGCAGCTCAAGCAGCCTATGCAGCCATACGAGTTCCGAAGCAAACCTGCCTGGCAGCGAATGCTGATCATGATAGGTGGTGTGCTGGTCAACTTTCTGCTGGCGCTCTTTATCTATTCCATGATTCTTTTCCATTGGGGTGACGACTATGTGGCTACCAAGCACATGACCCAGGGAATGAAGTTCAATACAGAGGCCAAGGCATTGGGCTTCCAGGATCATGACATCCTGGTTGGTACCGACAAGGGCGAGTTCAAGACCTATGATGGCGATATGTATCGCGATCTCTCTACAGCCACCCGTGTGGATATCATCCGTGGCGGCAAGCCGATGAGCTTGAATCTGCCTGGCGATCTCGATATGCTGAGTATGATCAAGGAGAGCCCTCGATTCGTAGAGGTGTATATCCCATTGCAGATTGACAGTGTGATGAAGGATTCGCCTGCCAGCAAACTGGGATTGGTGAAGGGTGATAAGATTCTGACCGTGAACGGCAAGAAAGTGGAGTCTTTCAACGATTTCCAGTTGGAGATGGGTCGTGTGAACGATGTGCTCACCGCCGCTACCTCTCATCAGGACAGCGTAAAGGCACTTACAGCCAGTGTTGAGTATGTGAAGGCTTCTGGCGATACCCTGAAGAACAGCGTATTGCTTCAGGCAGGCGATGAGGGTGTGAAGTTCGGCTTCTACAATCATCCTGTGATGCGCGATTACAAGGTTACCCATATCAGCTATGGTTTCTTCCAGAGTTTCCCGGCTGGTGTGAAGTATGGCTGGAATGTGCTATCGGGCTATGTAGGCGATATGAAATATGTATTCACCAAGGAGGGCGCCAAGAGTCTGGGTGGTTTCGGAGCCCTGGGCAGTCTCTTCCCTTCTATGTGGGATTGGCATGCTTTCTGGATGATGACAGCATTCCTGAGCATTATCCTGGCATTCATGAATATCCTTCCTATCCCGGCATTGGATGGCGGTCATGTATTCTTCCTCCTCTACGAGGTAATTACGGGTCGTAAGCCTGGCGATAAGTTCATGGAGCGTGCAGAGTACGTGGGATTCGGAATCCTGCTGCTGCTGCTTGTTGTAGCGAATCTGAATGATGTTTTGCGATTCTTCGGCTTGATGTAACTGAAGATTGAAATATAGCATGAATAATTGAAAAGAGATAAGCACCTTGATGGTGTTATAAAAAAAGTGCCGATAGGAAATCCTACCGGCACTTTTTATTATCTGTTGATTTGATATTCTATCTTCGTGAATATTCAGTATTAAGAGTATCGGATAATCTGTCCTGGAGACAGCTTCTTATCCTTGCGATAGCCATTGAGACGGCAGATCTGCTCTACGCTAACGCCACGTTTTTCAGCAATGCTCATCAATGTCTCGCCAGCCTTTACCTTGTGGTAAAGCTTCTCGCCAGAAGCGCTTGTGGTATATCTGCCCACTTCGCCACCATTTACCTGCTCTCGGGTATAGCCGCCGTTGCCAATCTTGCCACGGGCTGCATTTGCCTCAGCATACTCACTCTCGTAAGTATCACGATTGAAATTGTAGAAGTCGCCGGTAACATCCTGGTTGCGGAAGTCAAAGAACAGGGCTGGGTTCAGGGCTACACCGCAGAGACGAGTCTCGAAGTGGAGGTGAGAACCAGTACTTCTACCGGTATTACCACCTAAGCCGATTACTTCTCCGGCTCTTACCTCCTGGTTCTCTGAAACGAGCTGCTCAGAGAGGTGTCCATAGATGGTCTCCAAACCATTGTTGTGACGGATTACGATGTACTTTCCATAACCACCACGGTCGTATCTTACTATGCGAACTTTGCCTGCGAAGGCTGCGTGGATTGAGTCGCCAATATAAACCTTGATGTCCATACCTTTATGTTGGCGGCCAAAGCTAGCACGGTAACCGAAGTTACTTGTGACAACACGACTAGAAGTTGGCATACAGAAGTGACGGAGGTCGATACGGAAATGCTCAGGCAATGTGGTTGCCTTGTGGGCATACTTGTTGGAGAAATCCTCATACAGTTCTGCAGAAGGGTTTTCTCGATCTTCCATCAGTCGGTAATGCGATACTGCGAGAGTATCCAATGATTTCATTCGATGGTCAACTGGAGCTTGTCTGACTAATAAGTCCTGACCGCAAACGGGTACAGTTGTTAGCGCCAACAACGCCACGACCGAAATTTTCTTTATTTGCTTTCTAAAACTCATACTACTTTTAAATTCTATTTTCTTTTTTAGGTCCATTGTGTCAATAAGTGCAGAACGTAATATAGCAAAAAATCCTGCCAAAACCACTAAAGCAAGTGCCTTAAGATGTGATTTTGTTATATAGACGTTGCAAATATAACAAGAATATTCCAAAAAACCAAGGTTGTTAACGCTATCAGCTTGATATTTAACGCTGTCTTTTTGTTTTTTAACTTTTATTAGTAACTTCTTTTTCGTATTCTTGACAAATAGGGCTTTACAGGGTATTTTTTCATTCCTTTTCTTCTTCGTGGAAAGATTCTGTATCAACCGGTTGCCGGTTTTGCAGTCTTCTGAGCAGCGCCACGGCGGGTGAATGGCCCATGAAGATGTACTTCTTGACTTCGGGGCTTGTAAAGCGCAGGCACTCGTTGTAGGCACGGAAAAGATCATCGAGATTGATGGTGAATTCCTTGCCTGATGCTTCGCGGATACCTATAATCATCTTGGCGGTAACGTGGAGCTTAATGTAGCGGATGCCCGTTACGCTTTCTATTTCCCTTAGGGATGTGAGATAGGATCTCATCTCCTCCATGGTGAGGTGGGGACGAGGCTCCCGGATGGCAGGTTTGCGTCTTTTATCCATTTACTTTGACTTTGAACTTTGATATTTGAACTTTATGATTACTTTGAACTTTGATATTTGAACTTTATGATTACTCTTAACTCTAGCTGATGGCTGCCCAATTGATATGGGTTTTCTTGAGCTCCCGGAGCCGGTTCCAGAGGAGAGAGTTCTGAGGATGCTCGCATTGCGGATCGGCATCGATGATGGCCTGGGCCTCGGTACGGGCTAGCTGCACCAGCTGGCCGTCTCGGGCTATATTCGCTATTTTCAGGTCGAAGGCCATTCCGCTCTGCTGGGTGCCCTCCAGGTCGCCCGGACCACGGAGCTTCAGGTCGGCTTCGGCTATGCGGAATCCATCGTTGGTATCACACATGATGTCTATTCGCTTGCGGGTTTCTTCTGAAAGCTTGTAGCTGGTTACCAGGATGCAGTAGCTCTGGTCGCAGCCACGTCCCACTCGACCTCTGAGCTGATGCAGCTGCGAGAGTCCGAAGCGTTGGGCATCCAGGATTACCATCACCGAGGCGTTCGGCACATTCACGCCTACCTCTATCACGGTGGTGGCAACGAGAATCTGGGTCTCTCCCTTCACAAACTGCTCCATCTCAGCCTCTTTTTCGGCAGATTTCATCCTGCCGTGAATCTTGCTCAGGCGGAACTCCGGAAAAGCCTGTTTCAGCGTCTCATAACCTTCTTCCAGATTCTTTAGGTCCATCTTTTCGCTCTCCTTGATCAGCGGGAAGACGATATAGACCTGTCTGCCCAGATTAATTTGCCGGCGGATGCTCTGATAGAGACTGGTGAGCTGATTATCAAACTTATGCAGTGTCTGAATCGGTTTTCTGCCAGGCGGCAACTCGTCTATTACGCTCACGTCCAGATCGCCATAGATGGTCATCGCCAGCGTGCGGGGGATAGGGGTGGCGGTCATCACCAGCACATGGGGCGGATTCTCGCTCTTCGCCCAGAGCTTGGCTCTCTGCGCCACTCCAAACCGGTGCTGCTCGTCGATTACCGCTACGCCAAGGCGATGGAAAGCCACAGGGTCTTCTATCACGGCATGCGTGCCTATCAGTATCTGGATATCGCCAGTGGTAAGTCCGTCGAGTATCTCCTTCCGTTTCTTGCCCTTGACGATGCCGGTGAGGAGTTCTACCCGGATGTCCATGCCCTGCAGGAAATCGCGGATGGTCTGCAGATGCTGCTCTGCGAGGATTTCGGTAGGTGCCATCAGACAGGCTTGATAGCCGTTGTCCAGAGCGATGAGCATAGTCATCAGGGCTACGAGCGTCTTGCCCGAGCCTACGTCGCCCTGAAGGAGCCGGTTCATCTGTCTGCCGCTGCACATATCTGCCCTGATCTCGTGCATCACCCGTTTTTGGGCACCCGTGAGTTCGAACGGAAGATGATGGGCGTAGAAACCGTTGAAGATGTCGGCGATGCGGTTGAAGATGTAGCCGCGGTATTTGCGTCGCTGGTCGCTCGCGTACCTTAATATATTAAGCTGCACGTAGAACAGCTCCTCGAACTTCAGTCTTACCTGTGCCTTCTGCATTTCCTGGTGGGAATGAGGATAGTGGATCATCCGGAGGGCCGCATCGCGGGATACGAGATGCAGGCGGTTGACGATGAAGTCGGGGAGCGTTTCGGGCAGTGGAGGGAGAATGCTGACCAGGCTTCGGGTTATCCTTTCGATGCTTCGTGAGGTATAACCGCGCTTCTTCATGTTTTCTGTCAACCCGTAGAAGGGCTGCATTCCCATCTCAGAAATCTGCAGCTTGCTTGCATCATCTATGTCGGGATGGGCAAACCGGAATCTGCCGTTGTAGGCGGATGGCTTGCCGAAGACGATGTACTCGGTTCCTACCTTGTAGCTCTTGATGATGTACTGGGCGCTGCGAAACCATACCAGATCTACCACACCGTAGCCATCGGAGAAATGTGCCACGAGCATCTTGTTACGCTTGCCTATATCGACTTCCTCGTAGCTCAGGATCTTGCCCTTAAGCTGGACGAAGGGCATATCCGATGTTAACTCGCTGATATGAAAGATCTTTGAGCGATCTACGTATTTGTAAGGGTAGTATTCCAGCAGGTCACCATACGAGCGGATGCCGAGCTCTTTGCTCAGAATCTCTTTCGTCTTGGTGCCTATGCCAGGTAGGAATTGGATGTCTTGATCTAGAATACTGCTCATGTTTGTGATGGTTTTGATATGGGGGACAGGCGATGGAATCGCCCGGAACGGGGGAGGGCTATTGATTCAGGAGGGCTTCGGCAATCTTGATGTCGAAGGGAGTGGTAATCTTGATGTTCTCACGATTGCCATCTACCATTGCCACCTGGCAGCCGAGGCTCTCTACTACTGATGCATCATCGGTGAACTGCTCCTTATACTCCTGGTTGAATGCCTGTTTTGCCAGACCAATGTCGAAGGTCTGGGGAGTCTGAACCACACGGTAGTCGCTGCGGAGTACGTTCTTACCGCCTCCGTGCTGGTCGATGTAACGCAGGGTATCGGTAACGGCATATACCGGGATGGCTGCATACTCCTCGCGTGCCGTCTCGTAGCATTCATCGATTACTTCTGTAGATACGAAAGGGCGCACGCCATCGTGGAAACCTACCACGCCGTCTTCGGTATCTGGAACCAGCGCCAGTCCGTTCTTGGATGACTGGAAGCGGGTATCGCCGCCGTTGGCTATCTGGTGCTTGATGTCGAAATGATGCTCCTTGCAGAGCTGGTGCCAGTATTCCTGCTGACTCTCTGGGAGAACCAGGATGATGTTCAACTCTGGGTTGTACTCGTGGAAGCGCTCGATGGTGCGCATCAGGATAGGCTTGCCTGCTACTGGCAGAAACTGCTTGGGGATTTCACTTCCCATGCGGAGGCCCTTGCCTCCGGCTACTATGATTACATAATCCATTTTTTAAGTGAAGAGTTAAAAGTGAAGAGTGAAGAATGAAGAATGCTAATCCTGCCTTTCTTCACTCATTGTTGTTATTTGCTTTTCATGAGATGATCATACATCATGCCATCCTGCAAGGCTGCAACGGTTTCCTTGCTCACGAAGTAGCTCAATATCTTGTAGGCGTATGGAAGGGTTGCTGCCGGACCTTCGCCTGTTATCACGTTGCCATCCTCCTGGAAGAGGGTAGCGGTATATTCGGTGCTGTCGCTGAAATACTGCTCGAATCCAGGATAGCAGGTTGCCTTCTTGCCTTCCAGGATACCTGTACTTGCCAGAACCATAGGGGCTGCGCAGATGGCACCGATTCGCTTGCCTGCCTTGTGCTGGGCGATGAGAGCCTGGCGTACACCCTCGTGCTCGTTGAGATGACTGCTGCCAGGCATTCCGCCAGGCAGGAGGAGCATATCGGCATCCTCGAAACTTTGGATGTCCTCAAACTTGAGGTCAGCCTTGATGGTGATGCCGTGGGAAGTCTCTACCCATTCAGTTCCGGTGATGCTTACAGTCTTGATATCCACGCCACCTCTGCGCAGGATGTCAACAGGAGCCAATCCTTCGATTTCCTCGAAGCCGTTGGCAAGAAATTCATATACCTTAGCCATAATTTTATCTTTTTTATTGCGTAATTCAATAATTAATGCTATTTTTGCAACTGCAAATGTAAGAATAATAATTGAAATAACAAAATAATGGCACAACAACATTTGAAATTTGCTATATTTGGCAATGAATATCAGGCCAAAAAGAGTGCTTCCATCATGCGAATCCTCTCTTATCTGGAGAAAAGAGAGGCAGAAGTGTATATTGAAAGTCTCTTCTACGACTTTCTTACCAAGGTGGAGCACCTTGAAGTGCAGGCAGCAGGTGTATTTGAGGATTACAATTTTGATGTAGATTATGTTATTTCGATGGGTGGTGACGGTACCTTCCTGAAGGCGGCGAGCCGTGTGGGAGCCAAGGGAACGCCTATCCTCGGCGTGAATATGGGCCGATTGGGTTTCCTTGCCGATGTGCTGCCTAGCGAGATAGATTCAGCGCTGGATAGTCTCTATGCCGGCGAATGCAAGATAGAGGAGCATGCCATCATCGAGGTGAAGGCAGAGGGCGGCATTCTGGCGGGCTATCCTTTTGCCCTGAATGACATCGCCGTGCTGAAGCGTGATGATGCTTCGATGATTTCCATCCGTACGCAGGTGGATGGCGAGTTTCTGGTTACCTATCAGGCGGATGGGCTTATCGTGACTACTCCTACAGGATCTACGGCCTATAATCTCTCTAATGGCGGACCTATCATCATTCCGCAGAGTGGCAGTCTCTGTCTTACTCCCGTGGCGCCTCACAGTCTGAATATCCGTCCTATTGTCATCAATGATACGGCAGAGATCGTGCTGGATGTGGAGAGCCGCAGCCATAATTATCTCGTGGCGATTGATGGCAGAAGCGAACGCATGACCGAGCAGACCCGCCTGATTATCCGCAAGGCGCCGCACTCTATCAAGATTGTGAAGCAGCGCAACCAGCGATATTTCTCTACGCTGAGAGAAAAGCTGATGTGGGGAGCAGATCAGAGGCAGAGATAGGATAAGGAAGAGGACTTATAAAAAGAAGAACGCCTGATGTAGCTTTTTTGATTTGCTACACCAGCGTTTCTGCTTGATCTTTACCCTGAAAACCTAAATCTAGTTTTTAAATAATCCTAAACCTTGTTTTCAACAATCTTAAACCTTATTCAAACTAAACCCTATACCTTACAATCTTTTACCTTATTCAAACTAAACCCTACATCTATTCAATCAACAATCTTAAACCTTTTCTTAATAAATCTAAACCTTTTTGAAACCTATATCTTATATTTTAGTAAACGTCTTGAAAGACTTTATTTGATAACGATCTTCTTGCCCTGATGAATATAGATGCCAGTTTGCTGTGGCTTCTGATTCATCTTCATTCCATCCAGGGTGTACCAGGCATTGTTGGTGCTTGTTTCCTTGTCGATGGTAGGAGCTGTGGTGATGCCTGTAGTTGGCATATCAGCCGTAACATCCTTGATCTTATAGTGACCTTCATTGTTCTTCTCATTCAGAACCTCCAGATAGGTATCCTTGTTGATATCCGTAAAATCTACGGTCTGTGGAGTTCCAGTACCTGTACTGAATACGAATGAAACCTTATAGTCTTTGCTCTTGATTTTGTAAGTCTGATAATACCATTTCTTACCTTCTATTTCCTTGCACTGGGTAACCTTATCGCCAGGCCATTTGTTAGTGGCGGTCAGATTCTCATCAGGTTTCTCGCACCAAGCCCAGAAGTTGAAGCCATCTGTCCATCCTACCTGGTCTGCATTGGCATATACGGTGATATCGTATGGCTCGAAGTCAACTGGCTTTGTAATCTGATAAGTGCGGGTAATCACGCTGCTTACAGCGCCATCTACCAGCAAACCTACCTTGAGCGTAGTCTCTCCGATAGGGAGTTCGATTTCCTCGCCGCTCTCTGCCTTCTTGCTGCTGGCAGTAGGTTCGGTGCCATCGGTGGTATAAACCAGCTGTGCATTATCCTTGTTGCTTACTGCCACGAGCTTTGCCTTCTGTGCACCCTCGTATTCGCCTGAAGCCAGATTTACCCAAGCCACGTTTGCCTTCTTGGACATGAAATAGCGATAGTGATAGCCGTTGAGAATTTCAGCGTATGCGTTAGACACTTCAAACTTGTTGGCGTTAGGACCCACGATGGCAAGGAGTGAAGTCTTTGTGCCGGTGGTCAAGATGCCATTATATCCATCGCCCTTGTAGGCATTGAAGGTGGTATTGCTGGTATTGGTGATGCCAGCCATCTGACGGGCATTGATCATCGCCTTGATATCCTGCTTGCAGTCAATCCAGTGCTTGTAGAATACGCATGGGGTACCGCAAGATGCCAGGATGTATGCATTGGCAGCCAGGGTATCCTTGCGGATAGGATCCTGCTGTTCGCTGGCTGAGCGATATTCTGTATCGTGATTCTCTACGAAGGTGATGGCATACTGCTTGTAAGCTGGGTCGTTGGCCAGACCATCAGTCTTTACGTTTGACCATTTGCCATTGATGGCATCGCGCACCACGTAGCGGATAGGGAAGTCGAAGGCAGCACTGGTAATCTCTTCGCTCACCTTGGTGCTCTCGAGCCAATTCTTCACCTTGCTGACATCACCATCCAAATATTCTCCTACAGAATAGGTAGGCTTGGCAGCAGTATTGTAGATACCTGTAAACTT
The DNA here is from genome assembly GCF_003468525.1 of Prevotella sp. AM34-19LB. Lineage (NCBI taxonomy): Bacteria > Pseudomonadati > Bacteroidota > Bacteroidia > Bacteroidales > Prevotellaceae > Prevotella > Prevotella sp. AM34-19LB. The sequence continues at coordinate 56,684 of NZ_QSIG01000005.1, forward strand.
TCCGCTGTATCCTTTCACCATATCATAGCGGAATCCGGCATAGCCGAAGTCGTTGAGGAGCATATCGAGATAAGCCTTTACGATGCTCTGCACATTCTCGCTGCTGTGGTCGAGGTCGCGCATTCCGCTCCAGTCTGTTCCGGTATCATTGTTGCTGCTGAGCTTATAGCCGTTTTCGTCAGCCCATTCTTTGGTTTTGCCTCCGTCATCGTTGGCGCAGATGTCGGTGGATTTCATCTCGTAAGTTACGCCCTTGTAGGTTTCCACAGGGAAATCCACCCAGTTGGATACATTTTTGCGATGGTTGATAACCACGTCGGCGATGGTTCCGATGCCGTTATTCTTGAAGGTCTTGATGAGAGAGCGGAGTTCGCTTTCACTTCCGAAAGAACTTTCGTAGTTGGAAAACCAGTAGAGGTCGTCGTAACCCATAGACTTGTTGCCGCAGTAGGCGCTCTGTGGAATCCATACGAGGTTGAAGTACTGCCCCAGTTCCGGAGCCTGTGCTTCTAGCTTGCTCCATTTGGATTCGCTGAAGGAATCCCAGTAGAATCCCTGCAGCATCACACCGCTATAGTTGGTAGGCCAACCTTGTGCGAACATATTGATGGTTGCCAGTAGGGCAACGAGTGTTAAGTAGATTTTCTTCATATTTATCCAGTTAGAGTTGTTGCTTTGATAACTGTTGCAAAGTTACGACGAAAATCGTTGAGTTGTTTCTCCAACTGGTGTAAATTGAGCAAAAGAAATGCGCAAACGTTTGCATCTGTGACGATTTTTCTTTATCTTTCCTTTGCTGAGATTTTAGTATTTTCAACTGATTCTTATTTGTTTATGAATATTGAAAATATGAGGTGTGATGTGAATGTGTTGAAAATCAGACGGTTATGTTTTTGCCCTTCAAGGGCGTTTTTTGAGATTTCTATAGTTGTACGACAATAACCCCTATAGTTGTACGACTATAGCTCTATGGTTGTACAACTATAGCCTATATAGTCGTACAACTGTAACTTTATAGTCGTACAACTATAGGGGTTTTTGTTGTACAACTGCAGTTTTTTATTTATGAAATAGGGGAGTGATGTATGTTGAAGTCATTTTTTCGCTTCTAGATTACCTACTGATCAATAGACAAAATATGGATATAAATACTTACATCAACTGATTTTATTAAAAAATTAAAAAACATTTGGCTATCTCGTTTTTTATTGCGTAATTTGCGTTGCGTAAAAAGCGCAATGGTTGTAAGTGTAACGAAAACAATAAGATAAAAGCAATAATATGGCAACATTGAACAATCCTTTTGTAGTATATGGTTATAAAGGCACCGAGTATTTCTGCGACCGTCAAAAAGAAACCGAGAAGATGATTTCTACGCTGCATAACGAGCGTAATATCACGCTTGTTGCTCCTCGCCGTATGGGCAAGACGGGCTTGATACATCATGTCTTCCATCAGATGGAGGAGCAATATGAGGGGGTGAAGTGTTTCTATCTCGACATCTTTGCCACCAAGAACCTGGAGCAGATGGTGCAACTGATGGCTTCTGAAATCATCGGCAAACTGGATACGGTTTCCCAATCTGCTCTCCGAAAGGTACAGGAATACTTCAGCAGTTGGCGACCTACCTTGACGATTGATGAATTAACCGGTATTCCAACCTTTTCTTTGGATTTGAAGCCGAGCGAGGGAAGGGAGAGTTTGAAGCGAATCTTCGAGTATTTGAAGCAATCGGGAAAGCGATGCTATATTGCGATAGATGAGTTTCAGCAGATATTAAGTTATCCGGAGGATGGGGTAGAGGCGATGATCCGTTCTTATATCCAGTTCTTGCCGAATGTATATTTCGTGTTTTCTGGCAGTCAGCAGCACATGATGCAGGAGATGTTCCTGTCGGCAAATCGTCCTTTCTTCCAGAGTTCGCTGGTGTTGTCATTGCCTTGCATCGAAGAACCGGTTTATCGTAAGTTTGCCAATCGTCTGTTGTCATCTCAGCATAGGGTGATAGACGAATCCGTCTTTTCTTATATCTATCAGCAGTCGGGCAGTGTAACCTGGTATGTGCAGGCGATATTGCATGGCATTTACGAGCATGGTTCTTATGGGATAACGAAGCCGTTGGTAGATGAGGTGATTCAGGAGTTGATAGAGGAGCAGGCGATGGCTTATCAGAATTATTGTGCCTGGCTTACGGAGAACCAGCAGATGCTGTTGCTGGCTATAGCTAGTGAGAGCCTGGTATCTTCGCCTTTGAGCCAGCAGTTTATCAGCACCCACCATCTGCCAGCCACAAGCAGCGTGAAGACGGCATTAAAGGCATTGATGGATAAGCAGCTGGTAAGCAAGACCCCAAGCGGCTATTTAGTAAGCGACCGCTTCTTTGCGAAGTGCTGGTGAGAGGGGGAATCACATTATAGTCCAGTCATATTTCTGCTGGCATATTGATTATGATATGTAAATAATATTTCAGAAAGAGACCGTCAAGGAGAAACTCCCGGAAAATGGGAAAAGAAGAGATTGAAAATTTTCCCTTAAGGATATTTATTTTTTTCCTTAAGGGAAAATGTTTTTTTCCTTAAGGGAAATAAAATCTTCCCTTAAGAGATTTTTTTCACCAGACTTTACTTGTAAAGCTATTTTTATTACTAATCTTATGTTTTATAAGGTCGTGAACGCAATATTGCTATTCGTTGGCAAAGAAAATGCAAACGAGCGCAAAGAAAGCTTGCTTTCAATTTGCCGAGTGCAGCTTTTCTTCTGCAAAGATACGACTTTTCCTCGTAACTTCCAAGGTTTTAGGGAAAAATGTAGGGATGATGATAAAGAAAAATAGGCGGCTCTCGGAATTGAGAGTCGCCTATTGAATATTATTCTTGATTCCATTCGTTGAGTCCCTTTTCGATTTCTTCAATGGAAGGAAGGCTACTGCGAAAATCTTTCGGCAGAGCTTGACCTAATTCATAGTCAGATACACCAATTGGCTTCTGTATATCACGAAGCGCATATTCTGCTTTTATTCTGTCTTTGGTCTTGCAGAGAAGCAGGCCGATAGTCTTGTTGTCGCCTTCTCTGCAAAGCGTGTCATCTATGGCAGAGCAATAGAAATTGAGCTTACCGATGTATTCGGGCATGAAGTCTGTGGCTTTCAGTTCTATAACTAAATACCTGTGCATAAAGGTGTTATACATCAGCATATCGATATAATAGTCATCACCTGAGACCTCAATGTGATATTGTCTTCCCATAAAAGCGAAGCCAGCTCCCATTTCGACCAAGAACTTTTCGATATGTTTGATGAGCCCAATCTCAATGTCTCTTTCGTCATATTGGTCGGTGAAAGTGAGCATGTCGAAAATATAAGGGTCTTTCAACAACGATTTTACCTCTAGTGCTTCTGTAGCAGGGAGCGTTGTGTCGAAGTTATTGGCGAGAGCGCCATGCTTGCCATAATAATCGAGCTTGATGGCTTCTGTTAAGTATCTTGTCTGCCAATGCCCTATAATGCATTGTATCATGTACCAATATCTTGCTTGAATATTTTTTACTTGCTGTATGAGAATGATATTGTGAGTCCAAGATAAGTGCTTGATAGGTAGTTCGGTCGGGGCGTTTCCTAATTGCGCAATCATTGATTGCGTAATTGGGATATTTCTAACTTTAGCCATGGTCAACTCCTTGTTGTACTCATTATAGAACTGCATCATGCACTGCATGTTTCTTACGGAGAATCCTTTCCTTTCAGGATACTCATTCTTAAGATCTACAGCTAGGCGCTGTAGAGTCTTCTTGCCCCAACCATCAGTCTCTTGGCTTTTGGTAAGCATTTCACCGATGTCCCAATTCATACGGAGCAACTCCTCGTTTGCTGCGTACATGGCTTTCTGTTGGGCAAAAGAAACACGATGCTTGATTTGTCTCAACAAAGAAGGATAACCTTGGAAGTTTCCCATGCCTAATTCTTTATGTTCAATTTCTTGTTTCATATAGAAGATTGTTAGTTTTAATCTGCAAAGAAAATGCAAACGAGCGCAAAGAAAGCTTGCTTTAAATTTGCCGAGTGCAGCTTTTCTTCTGCAAAGAAAATGCAAACGAGCGCAAAGAAAGCTTGCTTTCAATTTGCCGAGTGCAGCTTTTCTTCTGCAAAGATACGGCTTTTCCTCGTAACTTCCAAGGTTTTAGGGAAAAAATACTTGAAAAGGGGGAGGAGAAAAAGAAAATAGGCGACTCCCGAAATTGAGAGCCGCCTATTGAATGTTATTCTTTAATCTTCTAATAATCTCCAAATGTTTAGGGGGATATTATTCTTCCTTGTTTTTTAGCAAGTCCATCATTTTCTTCATATCAGGCAAAGCCTTGCGTAACCTTTCAGGCATGTCATCCAACGTCTTGTAGGTAGCAACTCCCATCGGCTTGCTGTAGTCTCGAACAGCATATTCTGCATAAGAGTAGTTTGCTGATTGGCAAAGAATGATTCCAATAGACGGATTCTCGTGTGGCTTACGCACCTTGTCGTCGAGAATTTGGAGATAGCCAAAAAGTTGCCCAAGATAAGAGGTCTTAAACTCGCCAAGTTTTAGCTCTATGCAAACCATAGCGTTCAATTCTCGATTGAAAAACAGCAGGTCTGGGAATTGTTCAACACCATAGATTTCCAAATGGTATTGGTTGCCGATGAAAGCAAAGTCTCTGCCAAAGGTCATGATGAAATTCTTGATGTTCTGAACGATGCTTTGTTCTACAACTCGTTCGTCGACATCTATTTTTTCGCGTTCCCCAATCTCTTCTACATTGATAAAGTCAAGTAGATATTCATCCTTGAACATTTCTACTGCACGTCGAGCTTCCCTAGGATTGTTGATGGTCCTGGTAAAATTGTTAGGCATGCGTCCTTGGCTATGGTAAGCATCCTCCTTTATAAGTTGGCGGAGCTTCTTTACGGAAAGATGTTCCTCTACAGTGCGGTGAATATAATAAAAGCGTGCCGAAGTTTCTTTTGGTCCACTAATGATGGCAGAGTGGTGTGTGAATGGTACTTTAAAGAAGTCCTCAACAGGAAAATCTGGAATATTAGAAATAGATAAAGTATGGAATATATCTATTTGATTTTCACTATTTTGTAATTCAGCGGTTGCAACCGCTGAATTCTCAAAGCACAATTTAGCGGTTGCTGCCGTTGAATTACTGTCAAGCATATCCCATGCTTCATAAAAACGTCTCATGTCTCTTAGTTGAGTTTCCGAGAATCCTCGAAGACCTGGTAGTTCCTTGCGAAGTTGTTCGCTGATGGATGCTAATGCGCCCTCGCCCCATACTCCTTTGCGGGTATGTTGTGAAAGATATTTTCCGATGGCAAAATATAAAGCAAGTTGTATGCGGTTCACATCTTTGGCTGCTTCATATTGTCCTTGAAGTATGGCTGTCTTTATAGCGTTGACAGCATTGTTATATTGTATCAAACTATCCATAGAGTAATGTTTTAATTTGGTCTTCTAACAGAAGGCATACGGATTTTGGGACAAAGAAAATGCAAACGAGCGCAAAGAAAGCTTGCTTTCAATTTGCCGAGTGCAGCTTTTCTTCTGCAAAGATACGATTTTTCCTCGTAACTTCCAAGGTTTTTGGTAAAAATGTAGGGATGATGATAAAGAAAATAGGCGGCTCCCGATATGTTCGAGAACCGCCTAGTAATTTAGGCGTACCTGCATAGTTCCGTGGATGAGGTTATCCAAAGATGCAGCATAGCCTATACATAAAGAATTTTACATCAAGTACTCCATGCAGTTGTGCCCTAAAGTTTTTGAAAAAACTCTTCACTCTTCACCGGAAGAACATAAATATCTGTAACTTAGAAACTTGCACGGGTGAAGAGTTTGCGCCACTCTTCACCTCTCGCAACCCCAGTGTTTATCGGGGTTTCAGCCGATTTGGTGAAGAGTGAAGAGTAAAAAAGAGAGTTGTTGTTTATACCAGCTCCCGACGTATAGTTTTGTGCCTGGCAATGGCAGGTTATTGCCCTGGTAAGGGGCAATGTTGTGCCATAGTGAGGCAATAATCGCTACAAGCCGCTTTACGACTCGTCAGTACTATCATGGCGACCTCTCAGTAACGTCTTTGCACCTTGTAAGTACTATCGCTATTGCTTGTAAGTACTATCGTTGCGATGAGTTGTTGGAAAGGATGAGGATAAAGCTATTTAGGGCACAACAGTATGGTGTCATAGATGTCAAGTTCTTCCTGTTTAGATTCATTAACATAAAGCTCTAAAGCTGCCAAAGGAGAATAAGAGAGGTTGGAACGTAAACAGTTGGGAATGAGTAGATTTGCACAAAGTTGCCAAATCGGCATAAGGCAAGCGAGTGAGGAATATTGAAGTAGTTCAGTTACCAAATCGTGCACCCATTGGAAGTGAAAGCGTCTTGTTTTCCATCTCCTTATTTGGATACAAGACCACGTATGCACTATCTTGAATAGCATCTTTCGGTGTCGCCTTTAATATCTCATGGAGATAGAAACTTGAAAACTCCTCGTATTCCATCCGGAACAAGTTGGGGGACATTCCTGAGCGTAGCTTCCTTGGTAAGTTTGGGTTGGGCTCTATATTTGTAGTTATTGTTCAGTTGAAATCTTGCGGAAACGTTCTTGAAGTTCCGCCATTCTTTTCATGAGGGCAGAGAAGTCCAAAGATTCACCATAGATGAAGCTACCTCTCATCTCATTGTAGTCTGCCTCATAACTTGGCAAGAGCGCATCGCTTGGAACAATCTGGATGCTTTGTGGCAGTTCTTTGTCATAATCCACATACCCTACATGATAGAATTTGCGTCTGTGGTTGACGATGTCTTCGTATAATGCCACATCGTTGAGAGCCACTTCTGCGTATGGAGTCTGCATCAGTTTTTCCAAATCGTAGAAATGACGTGTCATCCGATGGGTACGTGGATCGGCCTTCTGATATTCCTCGCAGAGAAGAAATGCCTTTTCGAGGAAAGTGCGAGCAGGCGTAACCGTGCGAATGGTTTGAACCAAATCAGAGTCCACATCCTCGCCATCGAATGCTTGTTCTACCAATGACGATATGCGTCTCATTTCAAAAGGCTCAGCCATAGACAAGACGCTAATCTCAATTTTTACCGTTGGAGTGGCGTATGCAGCGTTGCTTTGGTAGAGCGAAGGATATTTGACGAAAATCACAGATGGGTCTTTGTCGTGAGGCACTTTGAGCGGCTCTCCATTCTCACCCAATACGTCATTGTCTCCAATAACCGTTACGGGAAGTCCCAATCTTTTCAACTCTTCCTTTAACTCAGACTTGAAGTCGCCAAGAATATAATCCTGTGCCTTTTCTCGCAAATGGTGGATTTGTGTATTCGAAGTACAGTTGGCACAGGCAAGGCTCTTGACATTCAAGAAGAAATCTCTTGAAAGTGCGAGGTCAATGTCCTCACTGAAACGATTGATGATATTCCATCCCTTGCTAAGGCTTGTGCCACCTTTGAACAAGAGATACTTGCCTATGCTGGTATGGAATATGGCATAGAGTACAGCCGTTACCCACCAGTCCTTTTCGGCAGATGCCTCGTCTATCTGCTTTTCCTCGCTGACAGCCTGTATCATTGCCTTGCGCTCATCTATTGTAAAATCTATCCATTTGCTCATAATGCCTTGCTTTTTATGTTTCTTCTGATAATATTTCTCATCCATACGGGAGCCAACAGCAGGTCGTGCTCTATAGTCTCCTCTTCAGGATTTTCCGCCAACAGCTTGGAAATTTGCTTCTCATCGTCAGCCGTTATGTTGTTTTCGCCAATACAGCGAAGTGCCTGTACAAGATCACGCATCAAGACACCTTTAAAAGCAAAGTTTCTTGGAGCGCCATGTTTCAATACTACCATGCGTTTTCCCATGGAGAGTTTTCTGCTGGAGCCTGTCGTGAGGAACTCGTTGTCATAGGCACTTGTGTAGAGAAGCCCAACAGGTTGGCTGCTGTCACTCCAGTAGGAATAATCACAGCCTTGTCTCTCTTGGCTATTTCTGATGCTAATTCAGAAGCAGAAGGGTACAGTATGCCAAAGCGAGTCTTGCGTGCCTTGACATACACACCTTTTGATATTCGGGAGATAATCCCCTCTTTCTCGAATATCGCCAGTAGCTTGGTGACGTATTCCACATCATACTGCGGAAAGGATGACACGAAGAACACCTCCCCGAACTTACAATGTGCGATTTTGCTCTTAATCTTGTTTACTACAGCTTCTTGCATAGCTTTACTATTTGATTTTTGGTCGGAATCATTGCAAATATTTCCGACTGCAAAGGTAAGGTTTTTATACCGTAAAGCCATACTTGTACTCTATTTTTTATAGATTATTATACAAATATTTGCTCAGATTTTTATATAAAGCATGAATATTAACCTAAAAAGTTCTAATTTCCATAGTTTTCTTCTTGCAAGCTATGCGAAATTTGGAAAAATGTCGTATCTTTGCACGCCAAATAAAGGCGTTCTTTGCATTTGTAAAATACAGAAACGAGCAGAAGTCCGCTCGTTTCCATATCGTTATCTATATAGAATAGGTAATTTTACAACTTCTTGATATTCAAGAGAAGTCCTATTTAGAGCGAGTTTGACTTACTAACATCTATGCCTAAACACTGGTTTATGCAAGTGCCCCTGGTTTTTGGGAAAAATATAGGGATGATGATAAAGAAAATAGGCGGCTCTCGATATGTTCGAGAACCGCCTAGTAATTATGAACACACACAACATATATGTGTGTACTATTTGTACAAAATGTTATTTCACTTCAACGAAGGCATAAGCACCTGTGATATCATTAAAGTAGATATTATATGTACCTGCAGGAACAGAAATGTTGCTGCTGCCACCAGAAGTGATAAGAGTACCCTTATTCTCATAGTTCTGACCTTCAGCAAAACCCCAGTTCCATCATCGCGCCACTTGTGATCAGCACGAATCTTCAAGCCACCAGCAGGAATCTCTTGCTTGGCAAGATACCAATTGTGAGGAGCCACTTGCTTCAAGTCGATGTCATCACCTTCATTCCACTTGCCACCTACACCTATCAGACTAACATACTTAAACTCTGTAGGATTCTGGTTGGCAAGTTTTGTCCACTTATAAGTCATGGTAGAGAAGTCGGCTGTGAATGTATAGTAAGCATCCTTCTCTTGGCAAACGTCACGTCCTTGATTACCAACTCGTCTTCAAACAGTCCATTCTTATGCAAAGATACGACTTTTCCTCGTAACTTCCAAGGTTTTAGGGAAAAATACTTGAAAGGGATGAGGAGAAAGAAAAAATAGACGACTCCCGGATTGGAGGAGAGTCGCCTATTCTATGAGTTTTTAACCAAATCAGTAAAGTTCGACCAACTTTCAACTTTGAATCCTCTTAGATCTCTGACGGATTTCTTAAACCACTCTATTTTAGAAAGCTCCATAACTGTTTTTACAAGTGCAGTCAAATCATCATTCATCGTCATGTATGTACTGCCTTGCACCCACTCGAAACCATTCTTCTTTAGAAGCTCTTTTATTTCGTAGTAAGCCTTGTTGTAAGGTTCGCCATAGTATTTCTGTAAATCAGAAATTACCATATCAAATGCTAGTGCGTACATATTGCCTCCTTTGCTGGCTCAAATAAGTCCTTATATCCAAAGAATATGTTCCCATCTGCGGTTTTTGCGGAGATGACAATTCCTACGAAAGGATTGTTCTCAACTTCAATCACTTCGCCCTGTGTCCAGTCTTTGGCATGTGTCAAGTCTGGAGATATTAATACTTTGTCGCCTGTTCTCATAATCATAAAAATATAAATGTTGTACTTATTCGGTGCAAAGATACGACTTTTCCTCGTAACTTCCAAGGTTTTTGGGGAAAATGTAGGGATGATGATAATGAAAATGAGGGTTTCAACATAAAGTTACCTTCAGAAATAGCTTCTCAAAAATAACAATTAAAATTTCATTCTCCTTTCACAATCATCAGAATATACTTATAATCAGTTGCTTAAGTGTGAAAGGAGAATTCTCTGAAACAACAATAATAATCAGTAGATAGGACTATTCATATAAGGAGAAAGCAACTTAGTCTAAGGGAGAAAGCAACTATCACAAAAGGAATAGAAAAGACTTCTTTCTATCGGATGACCCGGGTCATCCATATAGATGACGGTAGTGAGCCATATAGATGACCCGAGTCATCCATATAGACGAACTTAGTCGTCCAGCCGATAACTCACCCCTTTTCTCCTGCCAACATCTATCCCTCATCCTTCTGGTTACTATCCTTTATCCCAGCATTCATAACAAAGACACCCACTATTCATTATCAAAGACACCCACTATTCATTATCAAAACACCCACTATTCCCTATTGGAGCAAGGCACACCGCCATATTTAAGCTTAGCCATCAATTACCATCTCAAAATAAAGAGATTTTTCGGCTCAGGGGAGATTGTCCGTGGATAAGACAATCTCCCCTGAGCCTTTTTCTTTCCATTCTTGGTAATCGCTTTTTGAGTTATATACATTAGTTCATTCCTGCAGAATGGCACTTTTCTATATTTTGAGCATTAATAATTTAAACTGTTTTTGTCTAACAAGAAGTCTTTCAGCCCGATTGTAAGGATGCCATCTTCATTTCTCTTGGGCTTGATATCATCTTTCACAATGATTATTTTCTTGAAAGAGTCCTTAATTCTCAATAGTGATGCCGATTCCTGCGCCTCTTTTTCTAATGTTGGCATGGCGAAAGCTGACTGAATGTAATATCGCTGACTTCCTTGATTCACCACAAAATCCACCTCCAACTGCTTTCTGAACAACTTGCCACTTTTGTCTGGCTCTCTGACTTCCACCATACCCACATCTACATGATATCCTCTCGTACGCAATTCATTGTATATGATATTCTCCATGATATGTGTCTCTTCTTGCTGGCGAAAGCCTAAGAGAGCGTTTCTGATTCCAAGATCCGAAAAGTAATATTTTGCCAAGGTGTTGATATACTTCTTCCCCTTGATATTATATCTGATGGACTTTTCCACAAGAAACGCATCTTCTAAAAAACCTAGATACTTGTTTATCGTCTGATGATGAATGGCCACATTCTTGACACTCTTGAATGTATTGGCAAGCTTCGTTGGATTGCATGGAGCACCAATGGAAGAGGCGATAATTCGCAGCAATTCATCAAACTCTCCCATGTTTTTTATCTTATGGCGTTCCAACACATCTACGAGATACACACTCTTATACAAGTTATTCAGATAATCTTCTTTTTTCTTATCTGTATCAAGCGTCAAAATAAGAGGAAGCCCTCCGTATGTATAATAATCTTTCCATGCATTGTCTATTGTCCCTTTATATCCTTCACAGTATTCAGAGAATGACAATGGAAATAAATGTATCTCATCACCTCTACCACGGAACTCTGTCACTACATCCGTCGATAGAAAATGCGAGTTGCTGCCTGTAACATATACATCTGCATTTGATATATGCAGCAAGCTATTCAATACATCTGTAAACTCATCTACCATCTGTACCTCATCAAGCATGATGTAGTAGAGATTTTTGTCTGTTATCTGCTCCTTGATGTATTTCAACAGATTATCAGGATCACGCAGTTCCTTATTGGTACGATCATCGAGGGCAACCTCTATGATATGGTCATCTGAAATCCCTTGCGAATTTAGATACTCATGAAATAACTTGAACAGAAGATATGACTTTCCACATCTTCTGATACCTGTAATAATCTTAATCAAGCCATTCCTTTGGCTTGCGATAAGTTGGTCTAAATATTGTTGTCTTTTAATATCCATAATTATACTATATTATCAAAAAGTGGCAATATTACCACTTTTCGTCACTGCAAAGATACAAAAAATATCTAAGAATGCGCAACTTTATTATCAAAAAGTGGTAAACTTACCGTTTTTCGTCACTAAAAAGGCTCAAACGAAGGCTTTTACCATGATTTACAAGCAAAAAGTGGTAGTTTTACCACTTTTCGTCACTTTCCCATTTTCTAGTTCCCAAAAAATGACATAAATGGTTCAGAAGAGATTGTCTATCCACGGACAATCTCCCCTGAACCGATTTTTCCTTTCACACTTAACTCTCTTATTTTCAATACAATCCACATTCTGTGAAAGGAGATTGATAATTCACCTTAACTATTTTCTGCAAATTTATCCCCCTAAAATTTGGTGGATTCAAAAAAGTAGTACCTTTGCACCCGCTTAAGAAAACCAAGCTATAGTCATCCGTAAGCCATCTGTAAATCTCGTCTTGTATTTATGCTACCAGCTTACAAAAAACTCAGGTAGGGCGTCGAACCCGACCTGAGTTTGCTAAGGAAGAGACCTTTAGGATCGTTCCCCAGCTGTTCTCTTACTAATAAAGAGTTATGCTGCTTGATACAGTTCACTTGCTATACCCGTTATATTTATATCCATTAGATTCTAATTGTTTTAGTGTCCACCAATATGGTCTTGCACCTTTTGTAACAATAAAACTGTCTTTTGCATTAAACGTTTTTGCAGATATGTAGATGTCATTATTTAAAAATTTTTCTACGACACATAACTGGGTTCTTTGTTTGCATATATCTTTATCTGCTAATTTTAAATCCAATCCTGGAGTTTTATATCCGTATGATTTTTGTGGAAGAAAATCTGTAGATATATATCGAATATTGAACATAGGAGAAAGGGTATATAGGCTAGGAAGGTTCTTCGTACCTTCGAATATCTTATTTGAGCTTGTTTCTAAATCAGATTTTGATGAATAAAATCCATCTTGAAATACAAAACTAGCTTGTGTTGAGTATTCTTTTTGGGCAGGATTTATTATTGTCTTATATTTTGCAGACGTTTCAACCTTGTATCTAAAGGCTACATTATTTGGTGTATCGAAGTAATTCTGTAATGTTGCGGTAGATTCTATTTGATAGATTGGATAGTCTAATAAATTCCAAATTCCTAATGCATAACCCAAAGTATTTAATGGAATGCTGCTTATTGGGGCAATAATACCAGAACCAGGATTAATGCTTTTTCCTGTGATTTTAACGTTTCCTTTGCTAGCTATGTTTATTGTTTGTTCTGATATTTTTGACGTTGATTTTCCAAAGATTGAACTAAAAATTTTGTTTGCACCAAGTTCTATTAAACTTCCTATTGTTTTGCCTACAATACCTTTTTCTTGTTTTTTGTTTTTTTCTAAATTCTTTGTTACATATTTATTTGCAGCATCTCCAATTGCTGTAGCAACTCCTTTAAATACATTGCTTTGTGGCTGTTCTGTGGAAGTAATGATTACTCCTTGTGAATCAAAATCCATTGTGCCTGTAAAATCAAATGAGGTTTCGTTCAAGCAAATTGCATCAATATTCAAAGTTTCGTTAATGCTATTTTCATCGTAGGCTAATTCTATTTGAAAACAATTCCATCCTGTGTGGAATCCTTTAGATACTTCATCAATTGTTATATTTGAAATGTAAACATCTTTACTCTTTGGGCCGTTGTATGGAATTGCATCTATACCAGCAAAGTTAAATAGCCTAGTGGAGTCATTTGTACTTATGTGCCATATTCCCATATTATTTTGTTCTTCTACATTGGGTAAATAGCAAAAGCCTTTTAAAAGACCATTAAAGTGATTATAGAAAATAATATAATTTACACCTTTATCGGTTTCTTGATAATTGTATGGCTGTGAGTAATTGTTAATTTTAACGCTTGAAAAAAGAATATCCCATCCGTCTTCTTTTTTGACATCTTTTCTTATGCCTATTGGAATTGTTGTAGTAACATTATTTTCAGCCCATGGCGTTCTGATAAGTTCTGAATGTCCTTTGATAGTACAATAATTATAATTAGTCCAAGTATCGTTTGGAATATCTGTTGATCTTGTATTTCTTGCAATGTAAGTGGAGTTTTGCTGTTCTTCACTTTTGTAATCTTCATTGTAGCATCCAGTTAAAATTAATGTGATAAAAACGAATAATATTAGCTGTTTCATCTTTTTATAGAATTAATAAAAGAGGCAACCAAGGTTGCCTCTTTAAGTTTGTATATCTTACTTCTTGATCAGTTCACACTTTGCATAGCCATTAGCCCATGCATAAAGCTTGATGTCGTAGGTGCCAGCTTCTACAGAGATATTATCACCGCCTTGGGTGAGAGCATTTGTATCGCCACCCCAGTTGATTGCCCAGTCGTCGTTGGCACGGAACTTGATTTCACCAGAAGCCAATGTGATGTCCTTTGCCTCCCAGTAGCCAAGTTCTTTAGTTTCTGCATTGTAAGGAACGTATGTCATATCAACGTCAGAATCCCAACCATTAGGTGATGCGCTACCAATGATACCGATAGTAGTGATAGGAATCAATGTATATGTCTTAGCAGACAAGTCTACATCTACCTTGTAGTAACCGGCTTCTTCTGTCATAGTGATGTTGGCTGCATCAGGAGCTGTGTCGAAGTTTGCGCCATAGTTGGTGCCCTTCCACTCTGGCTGAGTACAGAACTTGAAACCATTCTGGTTCAAGTACATGTAACCAGTAAAGTGTACACCATCATCACCTGCGAGGTAGTCATTTGTTGCCCATCCATTAGCATCACCTGCCATATAGAGCACTGGCTTGCCTACGGTGTAAGTAAGGTTGTTCATATCAAGAGTAACAATCCATGTACCAGCTCCAGGGATAACTGGAGTCTGAAGTTCACCCCATGAATCGCCATTATAGAGAATGTATCCGAATGCTTCTTCTGAACCATTCTCCTTGCAGCCCAAGGCTCCCTTGTTGATGGAATCCCAGTCATTACTTACGAAGTTGCTGCCTGCATAGAACTTAAACCAGTTCTTGTCTGCTGTAGTTGTAACCTTCAACTGATAAACTCCATCGCTAATCTTGTTCATCCAGACAGGAGATTTTGCATCCCATTCATTTCCGTTTACCTGGCCGAGCATATAGTAGCCCTTCTCATCGAGTTGAGGTGTTGCAGTTGGAGTAAACTTGCCTGTTGTCTCGCCCTTGTTAGTAATGCTTACCGCATCACCAGAAGCGAGATTGATAGAAACTTGTGTCTCCACATTCAGGTCGCGAGCAACAGAGGCACGAGACTTATTCTGTTCGCAAACGATTTTCTCCAATTCAGATGCACTTACCTGAACGTTGTTGCCAACCATTGTTCCATTGACAGCTACTCCGTTTACCTTGAAATCTTTGAGGGTGAAACCAGTGACATTGGCATCAGTAGAATTGACTGTTACGAGATTGATGATACCATCTTCATCAGCCATGCTGCCTTCTGCCTCAGAACCGTTGGCAAAGGTTACCCCATATTCGGCTGCAGATGCTTCCTGCTCGTTGGCCTGTGGGTTAGCCCAGTCGTCGTAGTCGCCAGCGCAGCTGGCAAGTGCGAGACTTGCCATTGCTGCTAAGCTATATAATAATGTCTTTTTCATTGTGTTCATGTTTTTAATTATTTAACTTCTGCTGTGTTCTTGTCGAAGTTGACATAGAGCTTCTTACCTGCAGCGCAAGTTACAGAGTAGCCGTCACCTGCCTCAGTCCAAGAGTCAACAATGTTCAGGTTTCTCCAGAAGCAGTTGCCCTTGAAGATAGTGAACTCTGTACGCCACCAGTCGAGTCCTGGAATCTTGATATATGCGCGGAGCTCGCCATCACCACCGAAGGCTGGAGATACCCATTCGCCTGTCTGGTCTGCAGGAGCTGTCATAGCCCAAGCGGCAGAAGCGTCGTCCCAATTGCCACCAGCAGCAGCACCAATGATGTATGCAGCACCAGGATATACGTTCAAGGTATAGTTGATGTTCTTCTTGTCTGCTGACATTTCACCAACGAAGTGGAGAACGAACCAGCCGCCATGAGCAACCTTCAAGTTACCATCTCCATCCTCAGAGATTTCAGCACCAGCATTATCGTTGACAGCAGCCAGACGGCTAAAGCCACGCCAGTCATTCTCGTATGTACCCCACTTGAATGTACCACCATCTGGAACATAAACCATGGTATAATAGTTGCCAGCCATACCATATACTGGAGCTACTGGCTTCCAGCTGCTCCAAGCCTCCTGAATAGAAGAGCCAACAACGAACAAGTTCTCTGGATACTTAGCATCAGGAGCCTTGTAAGTAGCCTTCACTGAAGGCAGGGTGATGATGTTGGAATAGCTCTGACCGAGGTAAGGGTCGAGTGTACCATCAATGACAGCGCGCAGTCTTACATACACAGGCATTGTTTCTGGCACGCTTGTGTCTGGGTTGGCTGCCTGGAACATATCTACGAGTGTAGAGTTCAACTCTGCTGCGTCCACAGCCATCTTGGCTGTGGTGTATGAGGTTGATAACTCTTTATGTGTGGTTGTTGTATCTGTCAGGAACTTCTGATCCAAAGCTACCTGTACATAATAGCGAACCACGTATGGTATACCGCCATAGTTTGGTTGGGTACAAGACAAGGTCAAGTTGTTGGCACTTGCCAAGTCGTATGTATTTTTTTCTGCGTATGCTGGTGTGTTCAATACAAATCCGTCAGCAACATGACTTAAATCCAATGTAGGATTGCTGTCATTGTCGTCAGAGCATGAAGTGAAGAGCAAAGGTAAAACCATTGCAGGCAACAGCATCAATTTTAAAAAAATCTTTTTCATAATTGTTTTCTTTAATCAATTATTGTTCTTTATTCCGAAGAATCCCCGTTTTTCTAAGATTAGTAATTAGGATTCTGAGTCATGTTAGGATTACCTGCAATGTCGGTAACAGGGATAGGATATACGTTGAACTTAGACTCGATACCGATACCTCCTGCTACACCTCCCTTGAAGTCCCAAAGATACTTGGAACCTGTGAAGAGGCCAAAGCGGATCAAATCAGAACGACGGCGACCTTCTACGTAGAACTCACGACACCACTCGTCAATCAAAGTCTGTTCATCGACAGCTCCAGAAATCTCCTTGCGATTAGCACGCTTCTGGATAGTCTGGATATCTGCGAGAGCATCTGTTGTATTTCCCAAACGATAGTTAGCTTCTGCACGTGTCAGGTAAATCTCAGCCAAACGGAACAATGGAATATCTGTATCCATGAATGTACCATCGTGGATGTCGGAACCGTCTGCATGGCGATTCTGCCATTTCACGATAGATGCGCCATTTGTGAAACCTGTAATCTGCTTGCCAGGGCTAAGTGTGCGGATGCCGCCACCTACACCCATGTAGAACATGGCACGGTCATCACCAGCTTTGTTGATGACATCTTTTGTTGTTACTTTCAATTCTTCATCCTTAGCGATAACCTGCTCCTCGGTGGCATCCTTCAACGCATCGTTTTCACCTGCCATAGGGATATTGTCCTTAGGGAAGAACTTCTCAACCAAGTCCTTGCGGGCAAAGTTACAGCTCCAGTAGTTGCTGGTGAATGAGTTTGGCATTCCTGAAATTCGCATTGATGCTACGAGGTATGTAGAACCTGAGTATTCCTGAGTCTTCTTGCCATCCTGGCGGATAGGGAAGATAATCTCCTTCATAGCCTGGGTGTTCTGGTCGTTGTCGCCCATGAATACCTGCTCATAGCCTGTGAAACCATTCTTTGCCTCGGTTGACAATGCGTAAGCTCCACTAGAGAGAATCTTATCACAGTAGTCCTTTGCCTTTTTGTAGTCCTTTACCTGGCCATCTGTGTAAACTGCAGAGTTCAGAGCCAGACGAGCATGGAGGGCATAAGCTGCACCACGGTCTGCACGGCCAAAGCCTTTTTCGTCATTGTAAGCACCAACTTCCTTGAGCTGTGGCTCAATGGCGGTCAACTCCTTGTCAATCCAGTCGTAGAGATCCTTACCGGTTTTCTCAACAGGCAGTTCGCTATCAAATGTATCCTTGAAAGGTGCCTTGTGGAAGAGATCAAGGAAATAATAGTAGTTCAAGCAGCGGAGGAAACGAACCTCTGCAATAACATCGTCGCTCATCTTGCCAGTTTGCTCACTGATAAACTGGTTGTGAAGGGTGATGTCGTATGCCAGGCGCTGGTATGCCCAGTTGGCACGTACTGAACTTGAGTTCCATGCAATATTGGTGATGGCAGGGATATCGGTATCAGTCTGCCAAGCCCAGATAACTTCATCTGTACAAAGTTCCTGAAGATTGAAGATGACACGGTAGAAACCGCTTTCACCCTCATCCTGGCTCATATCTCCCTTTCCTGCAGGACCTGCCTGACCTGTCAGACCAAGTGTGGCATATTGTTTAGCTAAAAGACCGTCGGCATCATAACTAGGTGATGACTGAGGATCAATTGAGCTGATATTCAAATCGTCTGCGCAAGAAGCCAATCCCAAGCAGAGGAAACCGGCAACTGCAGTCTTTATTAATATATTTCTCATAATTATAATCCTTTATATATTAGAAGTTGAGGTTCAAACCAATCTGGAAACTCATTGGACGTGGATATGGATTGCTGTCGATACCACTGGTTACCTCTGGGTCGATACCCTTATATTTTGTAATGATGAATGGGTTCTGTGCTGTGAAGTAGATACGTCCGCTGCAAGAATTCTTGATCAATGCAGGGAAGCTGTAGCCCAATGTAATATTGGTGCACTTCAAGTAAGAAGCATTACGTACAAAGTAATCACTCAAGTAGTTCTGGGCAACTGTCAAACCTGTGAAACCGAGCTTAACGGCCTCTGGAGTGGTGTTGCTGAATGAACTGTTAGAGTAAAGACCTGATGGCGAGATGGAAGCTCTGTTGGCCAAGAAGTCATAATATACGTAGTTACCCAAAGATGCACGGAATGCCATGCTGAAGTCCCAGTTCTTATAAAGGAACTTAGTGGTGAGACCCATGATTACATCTGGAGAAGGGTTCTTGTAATAGTAGCGGTCATCGTCGTTAATCTGACCATCAGCGTTACGATCTACATACAGACCCTCGATAGGCTTGCCATTCTCGTCATATACCTGCTGGTAAACGAAGAAAGAGTTGACTGCTTCACCCACCTTGTTCTTCAAGATCTTTGTGTTGTTACCGCGAGAAATCTTGTCTCCTGTCCATACCCAGTCCTGAGCACCGGCATCAAGAGAAGTAATCTCATTGTGATTCCAACCTACATTATAGGTAATATCCCATGTAAAGTCCTTGGTTACGATAGGCTTCACGTCGAATGCCACCTCAACACCATAGTTCTTGAGGGAACCTACGTTCTTCAACAGGTTATCACCGAATGTGGTACCTGCTGGTACGTCAACTGTTGCCAACAAATCGGTTGTCTTGCGATAGTAACCATCAATGTTGAAAGAGAAACGGTTGTTGAGAGCAGCGAAGTCGATACCTGCATTCCATGTTGTGGTCTTTTCCCAAGTCAACTTGTCGTTATACTTGTTAGGACGTACAGTCTGGTGATAGTCGTTACCGAAAGGATACTGAGCATAAGAGTTACCTACTACATAAAGTGGAGCATAGTAGAAGTCATCGATACCATTCTGCTGACCAGTCTTACCCCAACCTACACGGAATTTGAAATCATCAAGCCATTTTACATCTTTCAGGAAGCCCTCGTTGTTGATCTTCCAGGCAAAGGCTGCTGATGGGAAGTAGCCCCACTTATGACCTTTGGCGAAACGAGAAGAACCATCGGCACGGAATGTGGCGGTAATCAAGTAGCGGTCGAGAAGATTATAGTTCAAACGGCCGAAGTATGATACCAGAGAGTTGTGGTTAGCCCACTCCTGCTCGCTGCGCTTTGATGGGTTGTGCTGCCAATTGTAGTAACCTGTCTCCTCGTTGAGGACTGGGTTATTTGCCTTCAGATATTCATCTGTACCAAAGCCCTGGTTGTAGCCATGTCTGTGGTAGTGGCTCTGCTCGGCACCTGCCATAACATCGATGTCGTGAACACCAAACTTATGAGCATACTGTGCATAGGCATTACCAATCATATTGTATTTCCAATAGTGAGTCATACCAGCCCAACCGAAATAGTTGTTAGAGTATGAGTACTTGGAAATCTCATCGCTTTGCTGTGTAGAGGTGTACTGAGCACCCAAGCTTGCATGCAGATGCAAATCCTCGAAACCATGAATCTTGTAATCTACCTCGAAGTTGCCGCTGTAGTCACGGGCATGAGCTATAGTTTCTTTCTGATTGAGAAGAGCTACTGGGTTCTGGGCAGCATTAGAGTTGGTAGTATTCTTCCAGTTAGGGTCTGTCATATCATCAGCCTTGTTAATCAAGTTCTGATAGTAACCGCCTGTAACTGCATACTGGTCGCCTTCACCAAAAACAGGTTCTGTTGGATTCATAGACAAAGCTGCACCGATAGCGCCGCCTGCATCTGCATAGCGATCCTTCTCATACATGAACTTACCTGTGAGGTTGAAGTTCAAGTGCTTGTCGAGCAATGATGGAGCCAAGTTGAGGGAAGCGTTGACACGATTCATCCAACTGGTTTTTACGATACCATTTGAGTTGTTGAAGCCTACACTGGCACGATATGGCATGTTCTTCAAACCGCCCTGTACGCTTACGTTATGGTTGGTTGAAACTGCTGTGCGGAAAATCTCATCCTGCCAGTTGGTATCAGCATTGCCTAATTTGGATGCATCAAGACCATTGACAGAGCCGACAAGTTCCTTGTACTGAGCAGCGTTCAAAACATCATATTTCTTCTGGATAGTAGAAATAGTTACATCACCTGTGTAAGAAACAGAAGGCTTCTGACCATTGCGACCTTTCTTAGTAGTGATGATGATGACACCATTAGAAGCACGGCTACCATAAATAGCGGTAGCAGAAGCATCCTTCAATACGGTGAATGACTCAATATCGCTAGGATTGATCATAGCGAGAATATTACTCATACCTGTAGCTGTCTGGTTATCAATAACCAAACCATCTACTACATAGAGTGGGTCGTTTGATGCATTCAGAGAAGCACCACCACGGATACGAATCTGAGCACCTGCACCAGGTGTACCACCAGCAGTCTGTACATCTACACCCGCAATCTTACCAACTAACATATCTGATGCGTTGTTGGTGATACCCTTAGAAAGCTCATCTGGCTTGATGGCAGTAACAGAACCGGTCAAGTCGTCCTTCTTAGCACGGCCATAACCGATGACTACGACTTCGTTCAAAGCCTTAGAGTCATCTGCCAAGATAATCATCATGTTAGATGTGGCTTTGATAGTCTGTGGAGTCATTCCCAGATAAGTGAAAGTAAGATTAGTACCTGGAGCTGCGTCAACAGAGAAGTTACCATCCATGTCGGTAATACCTATAGCCTTACCGTTCACTGTAATGGTAGCACCCATGATTGGTTCACCGGAAGCATCCTTCACATGTCCCTTAATCGCATTAGTCTGCGCAAAGGAACTCACCGTCAGAAGCAGACCACCTGCGAGGGTCAATGCTCTGAGAGGTAATTTAATTTTTACCTGCTTCATCATTTGCTTGATTTTTAAGTTTATGTTTATACTATTGTTATTCTTAAAATGAATATTCTGCTTTTAGTCTCTGGCCTGTTTATGTAAAGAGGTCGAGTTGTCTAATTGTTTATTCTTTCTGGGTGCAAAATTAAAGTCTTTTTCGATACGATGTACTATTTTTCAGTTAATTCCGTTATTTCTTATGCGCAAACGTTTGCATTCCTTTTGCTTGATTTAGGTCAACAAAAAAGGTGCGAAATAGCGGATATTTGCCTAATTTTGCAACGTGATTTAAAACAACATGAACGAAAATAACAACATAACAATGAAAGATATAGCTCGCGAACTGGGAGTCAGTGTTGCTACAGTGAGCCGGGCGTTGAAGGACAGTCCTAGAATCAGTGCTGCCCAGAAGGAGCGTATCCAGACTTTTGCGCGTGAACATAATTTCTTTCCGAACATGCTTGGTGAGGCTTTGCGCCATAGCAAGGTACAGCCGATGAAGGTCATCGGAGTCATTGTGCCGGAGTTCGTACATTATTATTTTATGTCCGTCCTTTCGGGCATAGAGGAGGAGGCGAGAGCCCGCGGATATCGTGTGATGGTGGCTCAGAGTAACGAAAGATACGACAAGGAAGTGGCCATCTGCGAGGACTTCTATAAAAATAAGGTATGCGGTATCATCGTATCACAGGCGAAGGATACCAAGCAGTACGCACATTTCGAGAAGTTGATGAACAATGGTGTGCCGCTCGTCTTCTACGATAGAATATGTACGGGCGTGAACTGCTCCCGAGTGGTAGTAGATGACTATATGGGTGCCTTTACCGCCGTGACTCATCTCATTGATACGGGCTGCAAGAAGATAGCCTTCTACGGTTCGCCGATGAATATGGAAATCTCCAAGAACCGTTATAACGGTTATCATGATGCTCTGGTGAAGCACGGATTGACGGAGAACCCCGACTGGGTGAGAATCTGTGACAACCGTGCCCAGGCAGAGGTGGTTACACCAGAGATATTGAGGGAAGAAAATCATCCGGATGCTTTCTTCGCCATCAATGATGATACGGCGATAGGCATTCTCTATACTGCCAAGCGAATGGGCTTCGATGTGCCGAATGACATCAGTATCTGCGGCTTTACCAATGGTGACAGAGCCAAGGCTTGCGATCCGATGCTCACCACGGTAGAACAGCGTGGAGTGGCAGTAGGCGAAGAGGCTGCAAACATTCTCATTGGTCTGGTGGAAGGATCCAATCCTACGCATGACGTTGAGAAGCGAGTGGTAAGAACTCGTCTGGTGGTAAGAGGAACTACAAGATGACAACGAACATAGAAATCTAAAATAACAATAATATGACACAAAAACCTGATTTAAGTTTCTGGAAGCTCTGGAACCTGAGCTTCGGATTTTTCGGTGTACAGATCGCCTACGCTCTTCAGAGCGCCAACATCTCCCGAATCTTTGCAACGTTGGGTGCTGATCCACACAACTTGAGCTATTTCTGGATTCTCCCTCCATTGATGGGAATCCTTGTACAGCCTATTGTCGGCACATTGAGTGACAAGACCTGGTGCCGTTTCGGTCGCCGCATCCCTTATCTCTTTGTGGGAGCCACGATAGCCGTACTCGTGATGTGCCTGCTGCCGAATTCCGGTTCTCTTGGTCTGACGGTAAGCGGAGCGATGCTCTTCGGCTTGATTGCCTGATGTTCCTCGATACGAGCATCAATATGGCGATGCAGCCTTTCAAGATGCTTGTAGGCGATATGGTAAACGAGAAGCAGAAGGCAAAGGCTTACTCTATCCAGAGTTTCCTCTGCAATGCCGGTTCTGTAGCCGGATATATCTTCCCATTCCTCTTTACCTTCCTGGGTATCAAGAATGTAGCTGATGAGGGCGTGGTGCCTGATTCTGTAATCTGGTCGTTCTACGTGGGCGCTGCTATCCTCATCCTCTGTGTCATCTATACCACGATGAAGGTGAAGGAGTGGAATCCTCAGCAGTATGCCGAATACAATGGGGTAGCCGGTGAGGTGGAAAAGGAAGAAGAGGGCAAGGCTGACTGGATTACCCTCTTGAAGAATGCGCCTTCTACTTTCTGGAAGGTGGGTCTGGTTCAGTTCTTCTGCTGGGCTGCTTTCCTTTATCTCTGGAACTATTCTACAGGTGCCATCGCTGAGACCGTATGGAATACCACCGATCCTAAGTCGGCTGAGTTCCAGGAGGCTGGCAACTGGGTAGGTATTCTCTTTGCTGTTCAGGCAGTAGGTAGTGTGCTCTGGGCTGTGGTTCTTCCTCAGTTCAAGAACACCAAGATGGCTTATAGTGTGAGCTTGATTATAGGTGGTGTGGGCTTCGCTCTCATCCCATTCCTGCATGATCAGTATCTGCAGTTTATTCCATTCCTGATGATTGGTGCCGGCTGGGCTGCCATGTTGGCGATGCCTTTCACTTTCGTGACCAATGCTCTGCAGGGTTATGGCCACATGGGCGCTTACCTGGGCTTGTTCAACGGAACCATCTGTATTCCTCAGATTGTGGCTGCCATCTGCGGTGGAACTGTTCTGAGTCTGGTTGGTTCTCATCAGAGCGATATGATGATTGTGGCTGGCGTGTTGCTTATCGCCGGTGCATTGTTTGTAGGCATTATTAAAGGTCATGAATGAGTGTATAAGTAAAACCCGTGCAAACGTTTGTGCAGGATTTGTCTGAAATTGTGCACATAGAAATTATATACTTACGATTTTTTTTGCTAATTTCGCACTGAAAATAATAAAATTAAATATAAACTAACTTCTAACGGACTCTTATGACGATACATTTTCATATAGAATACGGAACAATGTTCGGCGAGCAACTCGTCTTGAACATACAGGAGGATGATGAAGAAAAACTGAAACTTCCTATGGCTACTCTCAATGGTAAGGAGTGGTCGGTTGACTGGTGTGTAAAACAACCCGCCAAAGCCTATACCTATTATTATAGTGTAGAGCGAGACGGCGTGGTGGTTAAGACAGAATGGCTTCTTGTTAAGCATCGTCTGGAACTTACAGCCCTGAAGGCTAATAATCTGACCCAGTATGATCATTGGAAGGTGATTCCAGAGGATGCATATCTCTATAGCAGTGCCTTTACAAACTGTATCAATCATCAGGCTCCTGAAGAGATGAAGGAGCAGAATGATGCCAAGACCGTGCGCCTCGTGGTGCGTGCTCCTCAGCTTCGCGACGGTGATTGCTTAGGTGTTGTGGGCGCTGATAACCTGTTGGGCGCATGGAATGCCAAGAAGATGCTGAAGATGACTCAGCACTCTTATAATGAATGGGTTGCAGAACTGGATGCTGCCCATCTGCAGACTCGTCACATGGAATTCAAGTTTGTGGCTTACAATGAGAAGAAGGATTCGCTGATCTGGGAAACATCCATGAACCGCACCATCGACCTTCCTGAGATGAAAACCGGTGATGCCATTGCTTATGAGCTGGACCAGGTATTCTTCGCTCTTTACAATCGCAAGCTTGCCGGAACCCTGGTGCCAGTATTCTCTCTGCGCAGCGGGAAAAGTGCCGGTGTAGGCGATTTCGGCGATCTCAAGACGATGATAGACCTCGTGGCATCTACCGGTCAGAAGGTTCTTCAGCTTCTGCCAATCAATGATACCACCATCACCCATACCTGGACGGACAGCTATCCATATAGCTGCATCAGCGTCTTTGCTATCCATCCGATGTATGCCGATCTGAATGCCTTACCTGCATTGAAGGACAAGAAGGCTTGCGAGCAGGCAGAGAAGACCCGCCAGGAGCTTAATGCCTTGCATCAGATTGATTATGAGAAGGTGAATGATTTCAAGCAGGATTATCTGCAACAGATATTTGCACAGGAAGGTAAAGAGATGATGTCGGGAGCCGATTTCAAGGCTTTCTTTCAGGAAACGCGACAGTGGCTCGTGCCTTACGCACAGTATTCTTACCTGCGTGACAAGAATGGCACCGCCGACTTCACTCAGTGGCCAGACCATAATGTCTGGGATGAGGCTGAGCGCAAGGATTTGACCAACCCTGAAACCGAGGCATACCAGAACGTGGAGTTCTTCTACTTCGTGCAGTTCATTCTGAACAAGCAGATGCAGGAGGCACACGAGCATGCCAAGGCTAAGGGTGTCATCCTGAAGGGTGATATTCCTATCGGTGTGCATCGCCATAGTTGTGATGTGTGGATGGAGCCTAAGTACTTCAACCTGAATGGTCAGGCGGGTGCTCCACCGGATGATTTCTCCGTAAACGGACAGAACTGGGGATTCCCTACCTACAACTGGGATGAGATGCTGAAGGACGGCTGCCTCTGGTGGACCCGCCGCTTCCAGAATATGTCGAAGTTCTTTGATGCTTACCGCATCGACCACGTGCTCGGCTTCTTCCGAATTTGGGAAATCCCAGTGAATTGCGTTCATGGCTTGCTCGGACAGTTTGCACCAGCTCTCGCCATGACCCGTGGGGAGATTCAAGCTACGGCTTGAACTTCCAGGAGGACCGCTTCACACGTCCGTTCATTACCGACTGGGTATTGGACCGTATGTTCTATGAGCGTGCCGATGAGGTGAAGGAGAAATATCTCGACCGTCTGGATGAGGAGCGCTATCAGATGAAGCCTGAGGTAGATACCCAGCGCAAGGTAGAGGCTCTTTTCCAGGATGTAACTGATGAGAAGGAAATCTGGTTGCGTGATGGCTTGTATGCCCTGATCAGCGATGTGCTCTTTGTGCGTGACCGCAAGGACCCTGAACTCTTCCACCCACGTATCTCTGCACAGCTCGACTTCATCTACGAGTCGCTCTATGATAACGACAAGGCTGCGTTCAACCGTCTTTACAACGACTACTTCTACCGTCGCAACAACCAGTTCTGGTATGGCGAGGCGATGAAGAAGTTGCCTAAGCTGGTTCAGGCTACCCGTATGCTGGTTTGTGCCGAAGACCTGGGTATGGTGCCTGATTGTGTGCCATGGGTGATGGACGAGTTGAAGATTCTGAGCCTGGAGCTCCAGAGCATGCCAAAGGACCCAACGGTTAAGTTCGGTCATCTGAGCCGTAATCCATACCGCTCAGTCTGCACCATCACCAGCCATGATATGCCAACCTTGCGTATGTGGTGGGACGAGAACATCTCCCGCACCCAGGAGTATTACAACACGATGCTCTATCGTGAGGGACCAGCTCCTCATCCGCTCCCAGGTTGGTTGGCAAGAGACATCATCGCCCGTCACCTGGCGTCTCCATCTATGCTCTGCATCTTGAGCGTACAGGATTGGCTCGCCATTGATGAGAAGCTCCGTCTGCCGGATGCTGAAGCCGAGCGCATCAACATTCCTGCCAATCCAAAGCACTACTGGCACTATCGCATGCACCTCAGTCTGGAGGAGTTGGTTGCCAACAAGGAGTTTATGGCTAACATTACAGACCTTGTGGCACAGGGCGGACGCAATTAAGCGGGTGACTCTTCAAACAAGGAATGAAGGTGTGCAACCGTTTGCACATTGCTATACATCAAAATACCCTTCTATTTTTAGGAGGGTATTTTTGTTTTTCGTATCTTTGCAAGCAATAATGCAAGTGCGTGCAACGGAAGCTGTTTTCCTGATTGCCGGTGCTGCTATATCCCATAGTCTAACGAATAAACAAACGAATAAACAATAGGTAAACAGAATGAAGAAACTGAATTTATTAGTGATGGGTCTCTTGCTCCCGATGTTGGCAGCAGCCCAGACCGTCAAGTCGCCTAACGGCAACGTCTCGGTAACTTTTTCTTTATCCGAAAAGGGACAGCCTACCTACGAGATGAGCTATAAGGGAAAGACTGTATGTAAGCCATCTCATCTCGGATTGGAGCTGGCTAAGGATAAGCATGCCTCTAAGGGCATGGAAGAAACCAGTCTGATGGATGGTTTCACAGAGACTGGCAGCAAGACATCGACCTCGATGAGACCTGGAAGCCAGTATGGGGTGAGACTGCTACCATCCGCAACAACTATAACGAGATGGAGGTAAACCTGAACCAGGCTTCCTCTAAGCGTAACATCACCATCCGTTTCCGTGTATATGATTATGGTATGGGCTTGCGCTATGAGTTCCCTCAGCAGGAAAGCCTTAACTATTTCGTCATCCAGGAGGAGCATACACAGTTTGCCATGGCAGGTGATCATACTGCCTATTGGATTCCTGGTGATTACGATACCCAGGAGTATGACTACAACATTACTCCGTTGACAGGTATCCGCCCAATTATTGCGAAAAACCGTGAAGCTTACAAGAGCAATTCATCTACCACCGTCTTCTCTGATACCGGCGTTCAGACCTCTCTCCAGATGAAGACCAAGGATGGACTCTATATCAATATCCACGAGGCTGCCTGCCTGGATTATCCAACCATGCACCTCAATCTGGACGAGAAGACATTGACCTTTGAGTCTTGGCTCACTCCTGATGCCGTGGGCAGAAAGGGATTCATCCAGACTCCGTTCAATA
The DNA here is from genome assembly GCF_003468525.1 of Prevotella sp. AM34-19LB. NCBI lineage: Bacteria > Pseudomonadati > Bacteroidota > Bacteroidia > Bacteroidales > Prevotellaceae > Prevotella > Prevotella sp. AM34-19LB. The sequence goes on from NZ_QSIG01000005.1 coordinate 84,695, forward strand.
CTCCTTGGCGTACCGTGATGGTAAGCGATGATGCCCGTGATATGCTTTCATGCAAGTTGACGTTGAACCTCAACGAGCCTTGCAAGATCGAGGATACTTCATGGATTCATCCTACCAAGTACTGCGGTGTATGGTGGAACATGATTGTAGGTACCAAGTCCTGGAGCTATACCAACGACCTGCCATCTGTTCGCCTCGGTGTAACTGATTACAGCAAGTGCAAGCCTAATGGTACCCATGGTGCAACCAACGAGGAAGTAAAGCGCTACATCGACTTTGCAGCCAAAAACGGTTTGCAGGAGGTGCTGGTAGAAGGCTGGAACGAAGGTTGGGAAGACTGGTTCGGTCATCAGAAGCTCGATGTCTTCGATTTCGTAACTCCATATCCTGACTTCGATATCAAGATGCTCAACGACTATGCTCACTCTAAGGGTGTGAAGCTGATGATGCACCACGAGACATCTTCTGCAGCTCTCAACTACGAGCGTCACATGGAGGATGCCTTCAATCTGATGAACAAATATGGCTATGATGCCGTGAAGACCGGTTATGTGGGCGATATCATCCCAAGAGGTGAGTATCACTACAGCCAGTTGATGAACAATCACTACCAGCGTGTGGTTGAAACTGCAGCCAAGCATCATATTATGGTGAATGCCCACGAGGCAACCCGTCCTACAGGTATCTGCCGCACCTGGCCTAACCTGGTGGGTAACGAGAGTGCCCGTGGTACAGAGTACGAGTCATTTGGCGGCAATAAGTCTTATCACACCGTGATGTTGCCATTCACCCGTCTGCAGGGTGGTCCGATGGATTATACCCCTGGTATCTTCGAGACCAAGCTTTCTGAGTGGAGCAACAATCAGAGCTATGTTCATTCCACACTCTGTGGTCAGCTTTCTCTCTATCTCGTAATGTACAGTCCGCTGCAGATGGCAGCCGATCTTCCTGAGCATTATGAGAAGTACGACGATGCCTTCCAGTTCATTCGCGACGTAGCTTGCGATTGGGACGATTCCAAGTATCTGGAGGCAGAGCCAGCTAAGTATATCACCGTAGCCCGCAAGGCTAAGGGTACCAATAACTGGTTTGTTGGTGGCAAGACTGATGCTGCCCGTACATCCGTAGTAAAGCTCGACTTCCTGGATAAGGGCAAGAAGTATGCTTGCGCTATCTATCAGGATGGCAAGAATGCAGATTACGAGAAGAATCCTAAATCTTACCAGATCATCCACAAGACTGTGAAGAAGGGTGATGTCTTGAAGATTAATGAAGCACGTGGTGGTGGTTTCGCCATCTCACTGCTCGCTAAATAATTTTGGGGAATTTGAGAGATGTCAGGGATAAGACCATAACCTCGTGTTATGAGGATGATTTCCTGACTTCTCTTGAATTCCTTTTCCCATTTTAAAACTAGCAGTTTAATGACCATAGTTTAATGACTAACAAGAACTTAAATAATATGAACATTCAGAAACTAATAATTGCAGCATTGACAGCTACTGTTTTACCAACTTCATTGAGTGCGCAGCAGACATTCAATGAGATGATGTATTCCAAGGAGAAAACCATGTTTGTACTCAATGCCCCAACAGCCGGCAAGTCTTCTGTTACCATCCGTCTTTATAAGGATGGACAAAAAGGTAAGGCTTACAAGACGCTGAAGATGAAGAAGATGGGCGATGAGCGATGGGAGGCTACCGTGAAGGGCGACCTGAAGGGTAAGTTCTATACCTTTGATATCGGTAAGGGCGAAACTCCGGGAACCTTTGCCAAGGCGGTAGGCGTCAACGGAAACCGTGGCGCCATCGTAGATCTCAATGATACCGACCCTGTGGGATGGGACAAGGATGTGCGTCCTGCCATCCAGTCGCCAGCCGACCTCGTTATCTACGAGCTCCACGTGCGTGATTTCTCCATTTCTCCTACATCGGGCTTGAAATATCAGGGCAAGTATCTCGCCCTCACCGAACCTAAGGCTATCGAATATCTCAAGAACCTCGGCATCAATGCCATCCATTTCCAGCCGGTATTCGATTACGCTTCAGTAGATGAAACCAAGCTTGATAAGCCTCAGTTCAACTGGGGCTACGATCCAAAGAACTATAATGTGCCGGAAGGCAGCTATAGCACCGACCCATATTCTCCGGGAACCCGCATCAAGGAGTTCAAGGAGATGGTGATGGCACTTCACAAGGCTGGCATCCGAGTGATTTTCGATGCCGTGTATAATCATACCTTCGATATCAACGGCAGTAACTTCCAGCGTACCTATCCTGACTATTACTATCGCAAGACCAAGGAGGGCAAGTATAGCGATGGTTCAGGCTGCGGCAACGAGACTGCATCAGAAAAGCCTTTGATGCGCCAGTTTATGCTTGAGAGCGTGAAGTACTGGATTGATGAATTCCATATCGACGGCTTCCGCTTCGACCTGATGGGTGTTCACGATATCGAGACCATGCAGGCTATCCGTGAGATGGTAAACCGCATCGATCCTAGTATCTATATCTATGGTGAGGGCTGGAGTGCAGGCAGCTGTGCTTATCCTACGGAGAAACTCGCCATGAAGGCGAATACCCATCAGTTGAATGGTATTGGCGCTTTCAGCGATGATATGCGTGATGCCCTTCGTGGTCCTTTCTCTGATGACCATAAGGGTGCGCTCCTGGCTGGTCTTCCAGGACAAGAGGAGAGTCTGAAGTTCGGTATCGTGGGTGGCATCGCTCATCCGCAGGTGGATATGAATAAGGTGAATTATGACAAGAAGCCTTGGACCAATAATCCAACCGAGCAGATCAGCTATGTAAGCTGCCACGATGATATGTGTCTGGTAGATAGATTGAAGGCGAGCATCCCATCCCTGACAGACAAGAAAATCTCTGAAGAGATGCGTACTGCTGAGTTGCTCCGCATCGACCAGCTTGCCCAGACCTGCGTGTTTACTTCGCAGGGTGTTCCTTTCATCCTTGCCGGCGAGGAGATGCTTCGCGACAAGGAGGGAGTGCACAACAGTTACAATTCTCCAGATAGCATCAACCAGTTTACCTGGACCAATCTGCAGAAGTATCCACAGGCATTCACCTTCTATAAGAATCTGATTCAGCTCCGCAAGAACCATCCAGCCTTCCGTCTTTCTACAGGCGATAAGGTGCGTCAGCATCTGGAGTTCCTGCCTAGTCAGGATGCCAATGGTAACCAGCAGACTTGCCTCGTAGGTTTCCAGCTCAAGAACCTGGAGGGCATCGATGCCTGGAAGCAGATCATTGTTATCTATAATTTCAACAAGCAGGCAAAGAAAATGCAGATTCCTGAGGGCAATTATACCGTGGCTTGCTGCAATGGTGTTATCAACGAGGAAGGTTTGGGCTTCATCTCCGGAAAGGAAGTAGAGGTTGCCCCTCAGTCTGCCTTGATTCTTTATCAGAAATAGTCTATATATAATAAGGTGTAAGAATAGTCTATATATATAATAAGGTATAAGAATAGTCTATATATATAATAAGGTGTAATTATGAAAAAGATAATAGCTTCATTAGTGCTAATGGGTAGCGCAATAAGTATGAACGCGGCAGTCAACGTAAGTCGCATTGAACCTACCGACTGGTATGTGGGCATGAAGGATGCTTCGCTCCAGCTGATGGTGTATGGAAAGGATATCAAGAATGCCGATGTTACGGTGGATTATCCGGGTGTGAAGGTGGATAGCATCGCCCGCCTCGATTCTCCTAACTACTTGCTGGTGTATCTCAATCTCGATGGTGCCAAGGCAGGAGAGATGACGCTCAACTTCAAGCAGGGCAAGCAGTCGAAGAAGGTGAAGTATGTGTTGAAAAATCGCGAGATGGCGGGTGACAAGCGCATCGGTTTCTCTAACGAGGATGTGCTCTACATGCTGATGCCCGACCGTTTTGCCAATGGCAATCTGAAGAACGATGCATTCAAGAACATGCGTGACAAGACCTGCGACCGCACGGCACCAAGTCTTCGTCATGGTGGCGACCTGGAGGGAATCCGTCAGCATCTGGATTATTTCAACCAGTTGGGTGTAACCGCCCTGTGGTTTACTCCGGTTTTGGAGAACGACAGTCCTAATGATGGCAAGAACAGTACCTATCATGGCTATGCTACCACCAATTACTATCGTGTAGATCCACGCTTCGGAACCAATGCAGAGTATAAGCAACTCATTGATGAGGCTCACAAGAAAGGTTTGAAGATAGTGATGGATATGATTTTCAACCACTGTGGTTTCGAGCATCCTTGGGTAGCCGATATGCCATCGAAGGATTGGTTCAATAGCCCGGAATGGCTTGCTCCTGAAAACCAGACTCCAGAGCATCAGAAGAAGATTGGAACCGTGGATGGTGCAGCCAAGGTAAACGACAAGTATCTGCAGACTAGTTATAAGTTGACTCCTGTGCTCGACCCATACGCCAGCAAGGTAGATTCCCGTGAAACCGTGGATGGCTGGTTTGTGCCAAGTATGCCTGACCTCAATCAGCGCAACCCACACGTTATCAAGTATCTGATTCAGAACAGTGAGTGGTGGATAGAGACCGTTGGCATCGACGGCATTCGTATGGATACCTATCCATACGCTGACCGCGATGCGATGGCACACTGGATGAAGGTGCTGGGCGAGGAGTATCCTCACTTCAATACCGTAGGCGAGACTTGGGTAACCGAACCTGCCTATACTGCAGCTTGGCAGAAGGACAGCAAGCTTTCTGAGAAGAACAGCTATCTGCCAACCGTTATGGATTTCGCCTTCTTCGACCGCATCAACAGTGCAAAGAAAGAGGAGACCGATGACTGGTGGAACGGTATGAACCGTATCTATAATGTATTCTGCTACGACTATCTCTATCCGAACCCAAAGAGCGTGATGGCATTCGTAGAGAACCACGATACCGACCGCTTCCTGGGTGAAGGCAAGGATACTCTGGCTTTGAAGCAGGCGTTGGCACTTCTCCTCACCGTCAACCGCACCCCACAGCTCTATTACGGAACCGAGGTGCTGATGAATGGTACCAAGAGCGTAACCGATGGCAATGTCCGCAAGGACTTCCCTGGAGGTTGGGCAGGTGACAAGCACAATGCCTTTACTGCCGAAGGAAGAACACAGGCTGAAAACCAGATGTTCGACTGGCTCAGCCGATTATTGCATTGGCGCCAGGGCAACGAAGTCATTACCAAGGGCAAGCAGACCCAGTTCTGTCCTCAGAAGGGTGTATATGTCATTGCCCGCCAGTATAAGGGAAAGAGCGTGATGACCATCATCAATGGCAAGAAGGAAGCCAACGAACTGAATGTTTCCCGCTATGCTGAGATTATCGGCAATGCAGAGAAGGCTACGGATGTAACGAATGGCCGTACCGTTCTGATCAACAAGAACGTGAAGCTTCGTCCTCGCCAGACTATGATACTCGAATTCTAGAAAAAACTCAAGAAAGTGCCTAACGGTGTATTTTTACACTGATAGGCACTTTTTTCTTGTATTTATTCTTTTGTTTCAAATATTCTTCGTACTTTTGCAAGCAGATGGTATAAAAGAAATTAATGACTAGATACATTCTTTCCCTGATAGCAGCATTATTCATAACCTTGAGCAGTTTTGCGCAAGGCAGCCTTCCTAGTCGCTTTAATGTAAGCTATCTCAATATGGCGGCAGGAATGCCTAATAATTTTGCGGATGATATTTTCCAGGATTCATACGGCTTCATCTGGATCAGTACACATGGCGGTGGACTGGTACGTTATGATGGATTCAATTATATGAACTTCAATCTGGGCTCATCCGGTATCAGTCTGCGAAGCAATAGCTGTCGCAATGTCTATGAAGATCATTTCAAGCGCCTTTGGATAGCTTTCGAGGAAGGTCCGCAGGTGCTCGACCTCAAAACGATGCAGCCCGTCATTCCACCTTGTGAGAATGAAAAGGTAGAAACTCAGCTCAAAAAGGCACTCAAGAACCTTTGCACCCGAATGTATTGCGATGCCAAGGGAAATGTATGGATGGTATCCATCAATCTCCTAACCCGATTCTCCTTCAATGAGAAGGGCGAGGTGAATAGTGTCTTGTCTATCAGCTACCCTTATAATGCTCCTGATCTCGGTCTTTGCGATGTATATGGCAATGGCACGGTTGTGCTGTGCAACAATGGAGTCGTAAACGAGTTCTCTGTCAAGAACAATCAGTTTGTAGCTAAGAACATCTCGTCTCTGTTCCCTAAACTCGATTCCCGTTATGCGGGAGCCGTCATATCTTATCACGGAAAAATCTGGTTGGGAACCAACCGTGGCTTGTATAATAGTGCCAATCAGGAGTTTCATGCTTCAGGCACAGCTCATTCACTCCAGCATGAGGTGGTAACAAGTCTTGCCATCACAGAGGATGATAAGCTCCTGGTGGGTACCCTCTGTGGTGTGGATATTATAGATGACAAGACTGGTACGATCGAACATTGGAATTGTAGCAGTGTGAATCCGTTGAGTAGCAACTTCGTGAACAGCTTGTTGTCTAAGGATGGACAGATTTGGGTAGGTACCGAAACTGGTGGTATTACCAAGTTGGCACCACGCCAGTTGCAGCTGGAATTTTTCAAGCACGATGCAGCGAATCCAGCCAGTCTTTCTCCGAATGCGGTGAATGCGATGTATGCAGCCCCGGATGGCACCCTGTGGGTAGGAACCGTAGAGGGCGGACTCAATGCTCTGGCTCCTGGCAGCAGGAACTTTACCCATTATACGATGGCAAATTCCGGCTTGCCCCACAACAGTGTTTCCACGCTTGCTGCTGATAACTGGGGAAATCTGTGGATAGGCACCTGGGGTACGGGCATTGCAGTGATGAATCTCCAGCAGCCGGGCAGGATCATTCCTCTTGTGGTAGATGCCAAGCATCAGCCTTTCCTGAATTTTGCAGGAGCACTGGTGTATGATCCTATCAATGATGGTATGTGGCTGGGAACCAATGATGGTCTCTTCTTCTACGATTTGAAGCGTCAGCAGTTGATAGAGCCTTTCAAGGGCTGTCTGAATGTGCGTGGCTGCATCGGAAACCTGATTACACCAGATGGCAAGCTCCTGATGGGATGTGTGCAGGGTATGGTGGAGATCAATCTGAAGTCCCGTTCTCGTGGAAAGGGCGAGTTTGCCGTCGAATATCATCCGTATAAGTTGGATGCCCCAGAGAGTGGCGTGATAGACAAGATTCTCTCTTTCTGTCTGGCGAAGGATGGCAAGATCTGGCTGGGCAGCAATGGCTACGGCTTGTATTGCTATAATTATAATAAGGAGGGAAAGACATACGTGAAATCCTTCACCACGAATAATGGTTTAGCCAACAATACCGTGAAGGGTATTGTAGAGGATAACCAGGGTATGTTGTGGATAGCCACGGATAATGGACTCTCCATCTTTAATCCGAAGACCGAGACCTTCAGCAGTTATTCCCGTAAGGACGGACTGCTCAGTTCGCAGTTCTATTTCAATGGTGCCATTCGTGATGCCAAGGGTAAGATTTACCTGGGTACTGATGAGGGATTGATGGCGGTTACGGGTGTGAACCATGCGGTTCATAACACAGCCAGACTACGCTTTACCGAACTTCTGGTAGATAACCAGCCGGTGTTTGCCGGCAGTGATTATCTGGACGATGATATATCCATTGCCAAAAGGTTGTGCATCCATGAGAGCGACAAGTCGTTTACTATCTTCTTTTCTGCCTTGAACTATGGCAGCGAGAGTCAGGGTGTATATCTCTATCGCATGAAGGGATATGAGAACGATTGGGTTCAGCTGAAACCGGGGCAGCACAGTGTGCGTTATTCTACCTTGCCGGCGGGCAGCTATCAGTTTGAAGTGAAGTATATTCCTTCCTTCGATTCCGATAAGGAGCAGGTTATCTCCGTAGATATCAAGGTGACTCCTTATTTTTGGAAGAGCTGGTGGTTTGTCTCCTTGATGGTGATAGCTTTCATCGCCTTCCTGCTCTACATCTATACCAGCAGACTGGAAAAGATGCGCGAACGCGAGGTGGAGGAACTCTATCGTCCGATAGAGGCTGCTCTGAAGGATAGTGATGAACCGGGCAAGTTGCAGAGTCGCATCCAGATGATTCTGGAGAACCAGAAGCGCTATCAGGATAGTCAGAAGAAGTCGATAGAAGCTGACAGGAAACAGGTAGCCGAAAAGGAGCGTCCGTTTATGGATATCGTGATGGAGGTGATGGAGAAGAACTACGATAACTCGGAGTTCGGTGTGCAGGAGTTGGCTGATGAAATGCGGATGAACCGCAGTGTGCTCAGTAAGATGCTGAATGCTGAGGCTGGTCAGCCTACCGCCCAGTTTATCCGCAACTATCGTCTCGACATCGCGAAGAAGATGATTACAGAAAATGTGGCAAACCGGAACATCACGGAAATAGCCTATCGTGTGGGCTTCAATGATCCGAAGTATTTTACCCGTTGCTTTACCAAGCAATATGGTGAATCACCTTCCGCTTTCAAGGAATCTCTCGAGAAGGAAATGAAATAATGAGTATGTATTTATATCAAATCGCTTGACCTGTGTCAAGCGATTTTTTTGTTTGTATGTTAGCTTATCTAGTTTTTTGTTCCTTTTTGTTAAATTCACCTATGAGGTTGTATAAATGGTGGAAAAGTGCGTAAAATATGTAAAAATCGACAGATTATGCAGTTTGTCCACCTATTATTCACGTTTGTCCACCCTATATAAGCTTATTAATTGTACTTTTGCCACCGAAAATTAACGATCAAACCGATTTGCAGTAACAAACAAACCGTTTGAAAATTAACAAACCAAAGAAAATTTAGAATAAACAAAATCATAAACCTAAAAAGTTTTAAGCAATGAGGAAACAATTATTCTCTATGATGCTATGCCTAGGAGCTGTCGGTGGTGCTTCTTTCGTAACCCCGATGACCGCTATGGCCGCTGTAGCACAGGATCAGGTGATTACAGTCAAGGGACAGGTTGTAGATGATCAGGGTGAACCTCTGATTGGTGCAACAGTGAAGACCAAGGATGCCAAGACCGGTGCTGTAACTGACCTCGATGGTAACTTCGAGATCAAAGTAAAAGCTAACGCTACTCTTTTGGTTAGCTATTTGGGCTTCAAGGAGCGCCAGATTGCCGTTCGCGGACGAGCTATCCTCGAACCTATCCAGCTTTCTTCAGACAATCAGTTGCTCGAACAGGTTGTCGTAGTGGGTTATGGTACCCAGAAGAAGGCAGATCTTACCGGTTCTGTAGCTATTGTCAATGCTGAGGAGATGAAGAAGGTGTCTAACTCCAACATCTCTACTATGCTCGAAGGTAAGGTAGCTGGTGTGCAGATTACATCCGATGGTCAGCCAGGTGCCGACCCAAGCGTACGTATCCGTGGTATCGGTTCTTTCGGTAGCACAGCTCCTCTTTATGTCATCGATGGTGTGCCAATGGGTACCACTATCCGTGATTTCTCTCCTAATGATATTGAGACCATCCAGATCTTGAAGGATGCTTCTGCGGGTGCCATCTATGGTTCTCGTGCAGCTAATGGTGTCGTTATCATCACAACCAAGAATGGTAAGAAAGACCAGCCTCTGAAGGTGAACTACTCTGGTTACTTCGGTGTTGACCAGATTCCTGGCGATGTATATGATGTGATGAATGCCGACCAGTATAGCAACTATCTGGGTCAGGCTTGCTCAAACTCCAACACTCCTCTGCCTGGTGGTTACAAGATGGGCGAGGATGGCAAGTATCACTTCCAGGATGCTACCAATACAAATTGGTTTGACGAAGTGTTCAAGACTGGTATCCGCCAGAATCACAACGTAGCCCTCAGCGGTGGTAGCTCTCACAGTACTTATAATGTATCTCTCGACTACTATAACCAGAAGGGTACCTTGGAAGGTGCAGGTCCTAACTACGAGCGTTATACAGCCCGTGTGAACAACACCATGGACACCAAGTTCGTGAAGTTCCGCACCAGCATGGTTTATTCTCATTCCAACCAGGACAACATGGGTCTTTCGAATGCCTCAGAGTATGTCCAGGGTCTTTATGGTGATGTAACCAACGTACTCCGTGGTACACTTCTGATGCAGCCAACTATCAAGGCTTACGATAACTCAACATGGGTTCTCGATGACAAGGTAGGTGCAGCCAACGGTTATCGCTACGATGCATACGGTTATGGTGTTTACTATGACAGCGTACATGGTGATATCTCTGCTTCTAACCCATTGCTGGTTAATAACCTCCTGCAGCGCAACACCTTGGTTGACCGCTTCGTAGGTACCGCTTCTGCCGACGTAGATTTGTTGGGTATGGTAGGTATCAAGAGCAAGAACCATGGTCTTCACTATAATGTAAACCTCTCTTACAGCAAGACCGAGGCAAAGGATAAGACCTGGATTCCTTCCTGGATTCAGAGCAACCGTGTATATCTTGCCAAGGAGAATGAGCGCCTTACCAAGGGCTCACGCAACTACAGCGACGCCTTGGTTGAGAATACCATTACCTACAATGGAACAATCGGTAAGCACAACATCAACCTGCTCGCTGGTATGACTTACGAGGAAGAGAACACCAACCTCTTGACAGGTTGGGGTATCAACTTCACAGAGCCTTACTTCCTCCAGCTTCAGAATGCCAAGAACACTTACTCAGAGTCATACGAGTATAAGCATAGTCTGGCATCATACGTTGGCCGTTTGAACTATAACTATGCTGAGAAGTACCTGATTTCTGCAGTAGTACGTCGTGATGGTAGCTCCCGCTTGAGCAAGAACATCCGTTGGGCAACCTTCCCATCTGTATCTTTGGGCTGGCGCTTCGATAAGGAAAAGTTCTTCCCAATCAGTCAGGATATCGTTAACATGTTCAAGATTCGTGCCAGCTATGGTGAGCTCGGTAACGAGAACATCGGTGAGTACCAGTATATGGCTACCATGAACCGTAACAACATGACTTACAGCTTCGGCAACAGTCCTGTAACCGGTTCTGCCGTTTCTACCTTCGTGAACAACGATATCGCATGGGAGAAGAAGAAGACCACCAACGTGGGTATCGACCTCGCGATGTTCAACAATCGCCTGGAGTTCACTGCCGAGTGGTATAAGAACAAGTCAGAAGACTTGCTTTACTCTGTTCCTGTTCCTGCACAGACTGGTGTATCCAACACCTCTGTAACCATGAACGCTGCCTCTATGGAGAACAGTGGTTTCGAGTTCAGCGCAACCTATCGCAACCGTGACCACGCCTTCAAGTATGACATCAGTGCCAACTTGAGTACCTTGAAGAACAAGGTAACTTCTCTGGGTATCGGTAAGGACTCTTACATCTCTGGTGCATACGCTACCTACGTAGGTCAGGAGATCGGTCAGTTCTATGGTTGGGTTTACGAGGGAATCGCCCGTACACAGGCAGATCTCGACAACCACGCAACTCAGCAAGGTGTTAATGTAGGTGACTGCCTCTATAAGGATATCTCTGGTCCTGAAGGAACTCCTGATGGCGTAATCGATGCATACGACCAGACCGTATTGGGCAGTGGTCTTCCAAAGGTGAACTTCGGTTTGAGCACCCACATGGAGTATAAGGCTTCGACCTCAACATTTCTACCTACGGAGTTTTGAACTATCATGTGTCAGATGATATCTATAATAGCTTGAACTCTTGCTACGGCTATGGTAACAAGGAAGTAGGCATGCTGGATGCCAACCGCTGGTCAGAGGATGGTACCTACCTTTCAAGTGTTCCACGTACCTACGCTGCCAACAATGCAACATTGGCATGGAACGACCTCTTCAGCTCTCGCAAGATTCAGAATGCTGCTTACTGGAAGATTGCCAACGTAGAATTGGGCTACAACTTCCCAGACAAGTGGTTTGGTGGATATGTCAGTGGTGTACGTCTCTATGTATCAGCACAGAACCTCTACACTTTCACAGGCTATCATGGATATAATGTGGACTATGCCGGTGGTACCTTTACCCCAGGTTACAACTTCTGCTCTTTCCCAAGTGCCAGAACATTTATGGCAGGTCTCCACTTCACATTCTAATAGTTTAAGAGATAAGGAAAACTACGAGAATTATTATTTAAAAGAACATTTGATATGAAACTATATAAATTATCATTAGCTCTCTTCCTTGGCCTCGGTGCTATGGCTACCACCTCATGCGAGGACAAGTTGGATGTTACCAATCCTAACCAGCAGACCACCGGTACCTCGGTTTCAATGCAGATGATCTGGAAGAGTGCGTTATTGCAGCATACAACCATATTCGTATGGAAGGTTCTTCGGCACGTGTGGGTTATACCCTCGATGTAACACGTGGCGATGAGGTATGGAACTCATCACAGGTGTGGTACATGCCTTTCGATGATATGAACGACCCTGTGACAGATGAAATCTCCATGTGGCCTTGGCGTGAAGCTTACTATACTATTAATGTATGTAACTTCATCCTTTCACGTACCACAGGCGATGATGCTTCGCTCAGCGAAAGCATGAAGCGAATCAAGGGCCAGGCACTCTTCCTCCGTGGTTATTCATACTATACATTGGCAGGATATTACCAGAATCCTGCGCTGATTACTGATTATGCCAACTATTCTACTCTGGATGGTCTCTATGGCAAGAACAGTACTTATGATGATGTGCTCGATCAGGTAGAGAAGGATTTCGCCGAGGCGATGACTCTTCTTCCTTCCCGTGATGCTGGTGGCGAGTGGGCTAAGGGTCGTGCTACCTGCGGTGCAGCTGCCGGCTACTATGCCCGCACCTTGATGCAGCGCCATAAGTATAGCGATGCGCTCGTTGTACTCAAGGATATCATGAACAAGAAGTATGGCTCTTACAAGCTGATGGCTAACTATGGCGACAACTTCCGTGAGGGTTCTGCTTACGAGAACAATGACGAGAGCCTCTTCGAGATTCAGTATCTCGACTACGGTTCACAGGGTGTGGATGATGAGTGGACTCCTGTCAATACCAGTCCTAACGCTACACAGGGTCATGCCGTAGAGTCTAACTTCGCTCCAGGTAGATTCGGTGGATGGGCAGACCTCTCTGCATCTCCATGGTTGTACAACCTCTTCAAGCAGGAGCGTACCAAGGATGGTAAGCTCGATCCTCGCCTCTACTGGACTATCGGTACCTACGAGTCTGACTGGATTGGTTTCGAGAATGGCAACGTAGCTTACAAGAGTGAAATGACTCCTAATGATACCATCATCACCAACAACAACTATGGTGGTCTCCCTATCGCTAAGTGGACAAATTTCCGTACCAACCTTTATGACAAGGTAACTACAGGTCTTCATTGCGGTATCAACCTCCGTATGATGCGTTACTCAGATGTATTGCTTCGTGCTGCAGAGTGCGAGAACGAGGTAAATGGTCCTACACAGCAGGCTATCGACTGGATCAATCAGGTTCGTGAGCGTGCCAGTCTGAAGGATCTGAGCCTCTCTGATTTCGATACCAAGGATAAGCTCTTCGAGCAGATTGCCAATGTAGAGCGTCCTAAGGAGTTCGGTTGCGAGTATGGTCGTGGTTACGATTTGATTCGTTGGGGATTCTTCTATGACAATGACCGATTGGCTCAGTTGAAGGAACACGGAACCTTCCGCCGTTCTCCATACAAGGCTAAGGAAGCTGTCAGCTACTCTTTGGTAGGTGTTGATCCTGAGTTGAAGAGCTCTTACGATACCTACGTACCGGGTCATGAGTTCCTGCCAATCTATCAGGGCTTGCTGAACGATAACCCTAACCTGACTGGTAACTCTGCGAATACCAATACAGACAACTCTACTGATTTCTTCGGAAGAGGCTGGACTGTTCACCCAGTAGTAAACTTGGGCAAGTAACAATATCACAATATAGAATATATAAAATATGAAACACCTAAATAAAATAGCATCTGTCTTCTGCGTGGCAGCAATGGCTTTGACAGCATTGACAGGATGCGAGGGAAGTGACATGTTCAGTGTTAACTCTCCTGATTGGATTTCAGAGAAGATTGACTCCATCAATGCTGCTAAGGGCAATGACAATGCATTGCCAGAAGGTGAGGAGGATGTTTACACCGTTGGTGCTACTGACTATTCTTCTGGTTTCTGGACAGCCTTCTCTAAGTATTATGTCATACCTGAGGGCAAGACCTGGAATGCCGTGTTCAATCTGAACATCAACCCATCGGCTCCTAATACCTTCAAGAACTTCGCCCTCATCCTTGCTAGTGATGATGATCGTGGTGGCGCTAACTATAAGGAGTATGGAGCTATCCGTTTCGATAATCAGCCTAGCGGTAACTCTGAGTGGGGTGATTATATTGATAGAAGTGGTGTAGTAAGTGATCTTACTTTTGAAACTGATACCGACGAAGGCGTACAGAAGCTCGGTGGTACAGTCGTTGTTACAGTTGACCGCTCAGACCCTAATGCCTTCAGCGTCAAGATTACCAATGGTACAGTAACCAAGACATACAAGCAGTCAACCCCTCTTCCAAATCTCAATCCTGATGCAAGCAATACCAACATCCGTGCATTCCTTGTACCGGAAGGTTCTTACATCAACTTCCTCCAGTCTAACCTCGAGCCAATCGGTGGTTTCACTTCTGCAGAGGATAAGCAGCCTCTTTCTATGGAGTTGCACTCTGTTCCTAAGAAGGTTTTGGTAGGTACATCTCTTGAGGATGCAATGGCCAACGTTTCTGCTACCATCACATTCGAGACTGGCATTACCAAGGAGGTTCCTGCTGCTGAACTCGGATTTGTGGCTGTTCCTAATATGGATCAGGTAGGTGTGAAGACACTCGTTGCTATCTACAACAAGACGTTCAAGAACGAGAACTGCAGTACTCCTATCGCAGGTCAGGCTCAGTTCAGCGTGGTAGATAAGATGTTCAACAGCCTGGGTGCTACCGACAACTCAACTCCATTCTTCGGTGCTCAGACTGAGGCTGTGAAGGTAGCTCCTCATGAGACTCAGGTGATGCAGTTTACCAACTATACCAATGGTGGTAATAACTGGGAAAACTTCCTCGTTGTGATGGTCAACGGTGCCGGAACAGAATATGGTGTTACCCGTGCCGACTGCTTCGGTTGGGGTACTGCTTACGATGGCAAGGCAACTCCTTTCGGTGCTCCTGAAAATTGGGCTACATGGCTCGCTGACATGGATGGCGCCAAGGTTACTCTCTATACAACCAACAATGGTGATGGCACTGTAGATATCAAGTACGATATCGTTGCAGCCAATGGTCATAAGTATCACATGGGCTACACTGGAATCTCTGGCGTAGATGCCAACGATTTCTTTGTCAAGCTCTCTCTCGAGAAGGCTCACCTGGAGTTTGATTCTGTTGTAGGAGATGAAAATAATACTTCTGCTTTCTTCGGAGCTCTCTCTAATGTGTTTGATGTTCCTGCAGGAAAGACCGTTTCTACTCAGTTTGTCAACTATACAGCTGGTGGTGAAAACTATCACAACTTTGTAGCAGTTCTTGTCAACAAGGCAAACGACAAGGAGTATGCTGCCGTTCGTGCCGACAACTTCGGTTGGGGTACTGGATATGATGCATGTACTCATGCCTGCTCATGGGAAGACTGGGGTGCTTGGCTTGCTGCCATGGATGGTGCCAAGGTTCAGCTCTCTGTAACCAATGTAGGTAATGGTACAGCCAACATCAAGGCAACCATGATAGGCAACAATGGTGTAACCTACACCCAGACCTACAATGGCATCAACAACATCGATGCCAATGACCTGGCGTTCAAGCTCACCATAGAAAAGGCTCATCTGGTATTCGATTTACCATTTGCCAATTCTTCATTTTCATCAGCACGCAAGCATTACTCACGTGCACATCGCAGATAAGAGATTTTTGAAATAGTATGATAAGGCATGACCTATGCGGAAACACATTCCCATAGGTCTGCCTTTTTTCAGAAAAAGAAGATAATAAAACTAACTAAACGAAAAGAAAAATGAAAAAGCTTCATATATTTGCCCTTTTGCTGGCTTGTACGCTGATGGTAGGATGCAGCAGTAGCAGTGATGATCCGGAGATTCCTGTGAATCCAACTCCTACACCGACTCCAACCCCTACACCAACTCCTGGTGATCAGACAGCAGAGGAACTGGCTAATTACAAATGTCCTACCTATAATGATAATTATACATCGGTGTCAGCCTGGACACAGCACTTGAAGTGGAATCTTGCCAATATGCACGATCCTACGGTGGTGAAGGCATCTGATGGATATTATTATATGTATCAGACTGATGCCAGCTATGGCAATGCACATCAGAAGGATATCCGCAACAGCAACAAGCACGGACACTTCTTCTGCCGCCGCTCCAAGAATCTCGTAGATTGGGAATTTGTAGGAGCCACCATGGTGGGCTTGCCTTCCTGGGTAAAGACAAAACTCAATGAATTCCGCAAGGGCATGGGAGTGGCTGAACGTCCTGACAGCTATTTCGCCAATGACCTGGACTTCGGCTTCTGGGCTCCATGCGTGCGCAAGGTCAACGACCATCTCTACCGTATGTATTATGCTATCACCTGTCCTGGCACCATCAATGGTGACGGAACCTGGAGTGAACGTGCCTTCATCGGACTGATGGAGACCAGCGATCCGGCTTCCAACAAATGGGAAGATAAGGGATATGTCATCACCAACGCTTCTGACAAGGGATTGAATTATAAGGTAAAATCAGATGATTGGGCAAACTGCTATTTCAAGTATAATGCCATCGACCCTACTTACGTCATCACTCCAGAAGGAAAGCATTGGCTGATATATGGTTCCTGGCACAGTGGTTTCGCTGCTGTGGAGCTTGATGCCAATACGGGTAAGACCAAGGCTGCCTTGCCTAACCCATGGGGTACAGCCGATGATATCGCTGCTTACGGAAAGACCATCTTTACACGTACGTTGAATAACCGTTGGCAGGGTTCTGAGGCTCCGGAGATAGTATATCATGATGGCTATTATTATCTTTTCGTTGCTTACGATGCCCTGGATGTTCCTTACAATACCCGTGTGCTCCGTTCCAAGAACGTGGATGGTCCGTATGAGACCATGAATGGTAAGATTACCGATGCTGCCAAGGGTGCCAATGAGGAACCTACCGTGCTGACTCATCCTTACAAGTTCAGCGCAGGAAGCGGTTGGGTAGGTATCAGTCACTGTGCCGTATTCGATGATGGTGCAGGCAACTGGTATTATGTTTCCCAGCAGCGTATGCCTGCCAATGTTGCAGGTATTGCAGCCAGCAATGCCATTATGATGGGTGGCGTGCGTTCTATCCAGTGGGATAGCAACGGATGGCCTGTCGTGATGCCTGAGCGTTATGGAGCTGTACCACAGGCGAAAATCACCGCCAGCGAACTGGAGGGAACCTGGGAAGGTATCGAACTCTCTTATGAGTATGGCAAGCAGAAGACCAGCAAGACCTTCAAGCTCAGCAGTAATGGCGTGATGGAGGGTGGTTCTGCCTGGAGCAATGTCAAGGCATGGAGCTTCGATGCTTCTTCCAATACATTGACCATCGGTACTACCAAGCTGAAGGTTCAGCGTGAGGTAGATTGGGAGGCAAGTCCTCGCAAGGTTACCATCGTTTACTCGGGAGTGAGTGGCAACAGAAGCTATTGGGGAAAGAAGAATTAAGATCTTTAGTTAGTTTTTAAAAGTTTGGCCGCATCAGCGGTTTTTGACAGTTATAAGGGGAGCTAAGCTGTGAAGCCTTCAGCTCCCTTTTTTAATAACTCAACTTAGTAAGTAATCCTATAAACAGTAACAAAAAGACGTATGAAAAATTTTTTAATTAAAGATATAAGAGTATGGGTTCTCTCCATACCCTTAATGGCAGTTTGTGCCGTTTTCGCAAAGGCGCAGACGGCTCTTTCTCAGCCGGTTGTGGTGGATTCACCAATGGTTCACGATCCCGTGATGGCTTACGAGAATGGTAAGTACTATCTCTATTGTACGGGTCATGGAGTGGCTCAGATGACTTCTACCGACCGCCAGCACTGGACTCTGAATCCGCAGGGTGTATTGAAGGATGAGGCTCGTGGTGCTTTTCCGGCATGGACGCACGATAGTGTACCGGGATATGAAAGTCATACCTGGGCACCGGATGTCATCAGGTATAAGGATAAGTGGTATATGGCTTATTCCTGTTCTACCTTTGGCAAGAATACTTCTGCCATCGGATTGCTGAGCAATTCTTCGCTCGCCGATACTGATGGATGGAAGGATGAGGCTGCCTCATATCTTCAAAGGGTGGTAGAGACAACTGGAATGCCATCGATCCGAATTTTGTGATTGATGAGAAGGGAAAGCCTTGGCTTACCTGGGGCTCTTTCTGGGATGGCATCCAGCTTATTCCTTTAGACAAGAAGACGATGCATGTGAAGAAGGGTGCCAAGCCTCAGACCATTGCCCGCCGTTATGCGCTCAATCAGATAGATGTGCCTACCAATCCTACCTCCCGTGATGCCGGCACCAATGCCATCGAGGCTCCTTTCATCATGAAGCATGGTGGTTATTACTATCTCTTCGTCAGTTGGGATTACTGCTGCCAGGGTATGAAGAGTACCTATCGTGTTGCCGTGGGTAGAAGCAGGAAGGTGGCTGGTCCTTATTTGGATAAAGAAGGCAAGGATATGCGCAATGGCGGTGGCACCCTGCTGCTGGAAGGCGACAAGAAGGAATATGAGGCGATGGGTCATTGCTCTGCCTACTCCTTCCCTGATGGCGATTTCTTCTTCTGCCATGGTTACAGCGTGCCGAAGAATGGTGCCAGCATCCTGGTTCAGAAGAGAATCCGCTGGACTAATGATGGATGGTTAACATTAGAATAAAAAAAGTTCTTATCCTTAGCAGAAAGCTATGTTCATAACTTTTGAATGTGTATTCAGCACTATTGAACTTAAGTTCAGCACTGTTGAACTTAAGTTCAGTACTTTTGAATATAGCTTTCTACTAAGGATAAGAACTTTTTTTATTGGTAATAAAAGCTTTTTTGATTCTTTATTCTTCTTTGATAATCCAATTGCTGATAGTGCGCTGGGTGCTATCAAAGCTGATACCGATTTTTACCAGCCGCTTGCCCTCTGCATGATATGGCAGCATATAGCCTTTTTCGTCTATCTGTGCCAAAGCCTCCTCGGCACTCTTATCAACCTTCAGTTCGAAGACATATATCGTATCTGGCATGTGCATCACGGCATCAGCCCTGCCTATGGCGCTCTTTACCTCTGTGCGGATATAGATGTTGAGAAAGCTGAACATCAGATAGAAGATGGTCTGATAATGCTTCTCGCTATGATTCTCCAGATCGTATGGTATCGTAGCCATATAGGTGCGCATGTGCTCCAGTGCCGCCTCGATGTCATTTCTATAAACCGCCTTGCAGAATCCCAGGAGGAAGGCATTGTTGTCAGAACGGCGAGGATTCACATAATGGGGAATCAACGAATTGAGCAATCCATTACGAACCTCCCTGTTTGGAATGCCCAGCGTATATTCCTGAAACATCGGTTCATATTTCTTGATGGTCAGATAGCCGCTCTGGTAAAGCAAAGGCAAGGCATCTGTCATTTCCTCTGTTGATTGGTCGAAGGAACTCAATACAGTCTCTTGACTCTCTAAAGTAGAAAGATTGACATGATACTTATCCAAAAGTTTCAAGAGGAAGGATGGAGTGCCGGAACCAAACCAGTAAGGAGCAATCTTGCCTGCATTCAGTGCCTTTACCAGACTGAATGGATTAAAGACATCCTCTGATTTCTCGCTGAAATGATAACCGTCATAGAATTGCGTCAGCTCTGCCAGGCATTCTTCATACGACATGCCAAGGGCCTCGCCCATAGCCTCAATATCTGGTTTCATCTGGGTGGTCAGCTCAGTCTTGCTGATACCGCAGATGGCTGAATACTGGTCGAACAGACTGATATTGTCGAGGTTGTTGAGTTCGCTGAAGATGCTGAGCTGCGAGAACTTGGTGATACCCGTGATGAAGGTGAACTCCAGGTATGGGTCGAGCTTTTTCAGAGGACTGTAGAAGTTCTGCATGATGCGACGGAGCGGTTGCAGGTTTTCCTTTTCATGTACCACATCCAGCAATGGGGCATCATATTCATCGATGATGACTACCGCCTTTTCGCCCGTCTGCTTGTAAGCACGCTTCACGAGTCCATCCAGTCGGTCGTTTGGATACAATTCATCATCATCCTTGCCATAGAGTTTCTCGTATGGCTTCAACTGCAAGTCGAGATAATGCTTCAAGCCATCAGCATCAAAATGCTTGGCACCGCTCAGATCGAAGTGGAGCACAGGATGCTTCACCCATTCCTTCTCATAATCAGCAATTGCCAATCCCTCGAAAAGTTCCTTTCTTCCTTCGAAATAGGCCTGGAGGGTAGAGGCAAAGAGTGACTTGCCGAATCGTCTTGGACGACTCAGAAAGATATACTTCATACCTTTTCCTCTGAAATCCACGATGTATTTGGTCTTATCTACATAGAGATAACCTTTCTCGCGAATTTCTTCAAAAGTCTGAATTCCTACAGGATATTTATTTACTATTTTTGCCATATTCCTACATGCTTTACGTTTTGCGCTGCTAAGTTACAAAGAAAATCTGAATTAGCCAAGCATAATGGTTAAAAATAAAATGTTTTGTAAAATAAGGCGTTCGGAATACCCTGAAATATGTAAAATAAGGCGTTCTGTGTAGTTAAAAACATGTAAAATAAGGCATTCTTCATTATTTTTTCTTATCTTTGCATCCAGAAAAAGTAAGTGTTATTATGCTGGATAAGAGAAACTTAGAACAGATTCTTTCTGATCAGCAGGAAGAACTGGAGATACGTAGAGGCGAAACTTTGTGTCATCGACCAGAAGAGGCGCAGATAGACTTGGACAGTACGCAGGCTCAGGTCGTGATAGGTGTGCGCCGTAGCGGCAAATCTACTCTATGCTTCCAGGCATTGGAGAAAGTAGGTGTGAAATACGCTTATGTAGATTTTGACGATGAGCGGTTGACTAACATCCAGGCAGAAGATTTGAACGATGTTCTGGAAGTGTTGTATAAGATATATGGTGATTTCAATTATCTGTTTCTTGACGAGATACAGAATATCGAGGGCTGGCACCTTTTCGTGAATCGCATGCTTCGCAGGCGGATGCATGTCATTGTAACAGGTTCTAATGCCAAACTTCTGAGCAGCGACCTGGCTACTCATCTCTCGGGGCGGTGCAAGGAGATACCTTTGTTTCCATTCTCCTTTTATGAGTATTGTCTGATGAAAGAGGTGGATACGGAAGGAATGACTACCAAGGTACAGGCATTCAGGAGAGCTGCCTTCGATCATTATCTGAAACAGGGAGGATTTCCTGAACTGCTCGTTATCGGCGAACACCAGAATTATGTGAAGAATCTGGTAAGCAATATCCTGCAGAGAGATATTGAACAGCGTTTCAAGATTACCTATCAGGCTATCTTCGAGCAGTTGGCTCATCATCTGCTCAATGTGGCTCCGCTCATCGTGTCTTCTTCGGAACTGTCGGTTACACTGGGGGTAAAATCGGAACATACCATCAGGAATTATATCGGATACATGAAGCAGGCTTATCTGCTGCTGGGGCTTCAGAAGTATTCTGCCAAGAGCAAGATGAGAATAACCCAGGAGAAGGTGTATCCCATAGATGTGGCATTGATGGATCAGAGAGATAATGCGCTGGTGGGAGAGAACCTGGGATGGAGATTGGAAACCATTGTTTATCTGCAGCTGGTTAGAACTTATAAGCCGCAGGGGTATGATATCTATTATCTGAGCGACCGCTCGGGCGAGTGCGATTTCGTGGTTTGCAAAAACAATCAGGTGAAACAAGCCATTCAGGTTTCGTATGACATCTCTTCACCCAAGACTCGCAAACGGGAGATTGAAGGATTACTTCTGGCTCATCGCAAGACGCAATGCACCGACCTGCTGCTGCTCACCGACCATGAGTACAACCAAGTTACAGAAAAAGGCCTTGACATCAAGATACGACCGGTATATGACTGGGTTGTGGAAATGGGGAAGAGGAAATAGAGAAAAATCAATCGCAATATAAGAAATGAATAAATTAAAAGCATTATTGGGCTTCGACCCGAAGACTACTACGGTTAAGACTGAGTTGACATCTTCCTGCTCTTCAATTATGCTTTCGGATAAAAGAAGCGATAGATAAAAATAAGGCGGCAATCTGCATCACGCAGGTTGCGCCTTCCATTTTCTAACTAACTTTCTTATCAACTATTCAAAATGGATTTTATGATGGAGTTGTCTAGGGCTTAATGCCCTAGACGTAGCTTGTTTCTTACTTCAAACGGATGATGTTCAGCGAGCTGGCTGGAATCTCTACCGTGGCACCATTCTTCTCTGTAGTTACGTAGTTTTCTACAGGATAGATGTTGGTAGGATTGTCGATGGTGTTCTCCTCCAGACCGTTCTTGGCTGAAAGGCGGATGAGCTTGCCAGCCTTAATCTCCTTACCCTGAAGATTGATCTTCGCTGTGGTATGCTCGGTGCTGGTGTTGGCAATCTTCAGGATTACCTCGCCCGTCTGCTCGTCGAGTGTAGCTGTAGAGAAGATGCCAGGAAGGGTGTTCGCCTTCAACTTGGTGGCGAATACCTCCTTGCCATCCAACTTGGCGAAGATGCTGTCGCTACTACCTTCAGCTCGATATCATACCACTTGCCGGTTTCAATCTTGCCTGGGCAGGTAGCTATCTGACTCTTGGCACCATTCACGATAGACTCCACACCATGCTGGGTATTGTTCCAGCCACCAAGGTTCAACCAGCAGTAGTTGTTCTTATCCACGTAGTTGAAGATGATGAGGAAGCCCTCGTTGCCGGCATCCTTTTTCGCGCGTACCTTATATATATAGCCGTTGTTGGTAATCTCGCCTGGGTTCAGACGGATGCAGCTCTCCTCGTTGCTGGTCTGCTTGATGAGGCTGCCCTCAGCTTTCCACTGTCCACGGATGTCGGTAGGCAGTTCCTGCATGGTCATTGGCAGCGCCTTGCCGTTCTCATCGCTGTAGCCCTTGTCCTCGAAAGAAACCTGGGTGCCCCATGTTCCCATACCCACACGGCAGATGGCTGGCTTCACCTGAGTCTGCTCATACTTGTATGGATTCTCCTGGTTCACCTTCAATACACGGGTACCGATGTTGTTCGCCATCACGTTCTGAACGTAGTAAGATGGAGTTCCGAATACCTTATCAGATGTATATTGAATCATATCCGGTGCCCACATACGGTTGTTGAGGTTGGCGAAGATAGGAGCGTAGGATGCCATGGTCACGATGTCAGAATTGTTCTCGATGCCCATCATATAGACAGCCTCACCAAGTGCTGCATCGAGTGAACCCATATTGCCGAAGCCCTGGGTTACGGCATATTCGCCTACATAAATCTCGCTGCCCTTGCGGTCGTAGTTATCATACTTGTTGAAGTTCTCGGCAAACCAGGCTGGGTTTCTGTAGTAGTGCTCATCGAGCAGTTCCACGCTCTCCTGGCTTTCCCACTTAGGGTTGTCATCGCCCCAGGCTACCACGTTGCCGATGAGATGCATCTTAGGATATTTCGCCAGAACGGCATCCTTGAACTTCTTGAAGCGCTCGTAGTAATGGTCGCTCTGAGCCGCAGGATCCGGCTGGTTGTTCTCATTACCAATCTCCAGATACTCGATGTTGTATGGCTCCGGATGACCGTTCTTGGCACGCAGCGCACCATACTTGGAGGTAACAGGACCGTTGGCATACTCCAGGGCATTCATGCACTCATCAATCCAAGGCTGGATGCTATCCACCGGAGTCATACCGCCGTGCCACAAACCTACGTTGACTACATAGAGCGGCTTGGCGTTCAGATCCTCGGCAAGCTGCAGATACTCATCGAATCCCATACCATCGCTGGTACGGTAGCGCCAGTTTACGTTCTTATGGCCCGGACGCTCCTCGATAGGACCGATGGTCTTCTCCCAGTGGAATGCATTCTCTGGAGATTCCTGTCCCTCTACGTAGCAACCGCCTGGGAAGCGGACGAACTTAGGATGGATGTTATAGAGAAGCTGAGCCAAATCAGGGCGCAAACCGTTCTCGCGATTCTTGAAAGTAGGAGGGAAGAGGCTTACTACATCCAAAACGATGGTACCCTTGCCGTCGGCTACGAGTTCAAACTGTGCTTTCGCATCGTTGGCATTGGCTGTGAGTTCAGCAGTAAATTTTGTCCACTTCTTGCCTACCTTGGCATTGAGGGATGTTTCAGCATACACCTTGTCGCCCTTTGCTTGGTGAGTCGAGCCTTCAATCCGCCCTTGTAGCTACCCTTTGCCCAGAAAGAGAGCTTGTAGGTTCTGCCCTGTACGGCGTTGATGCCCCAGAAGCCTCGTTGATGAGAGAGGCTGTGGCAGCTGGTTTGGCAGCAATGGTAAGCTGGAGAGCCTTGCCCTGTGCCTGGTTGAGCAGACCCTTGTTGATGAGTTGTGTCTGGATCTTTGCACCTTCCTGGGCGGAAGTTTTCCAGGTAGGGATGTTCTTGTCATCGTCTTCGAAGGAGCGGTTGCTGATGAGTTCGGCATAGAGTCCGCCGTCAGCCGCATGGTTGATATCCTCGAAGAAGATACCATATAAATTAGGTGAAACCTTGACGCCTGGGTTAGAGGCATCTACCTGAATGGTTACTTGGGCGCTGGCTGCCATGAAAGAGGCGAGAGCTGCCGAAAGTAAAAACTGTCTTTTCTTGTTCATTTGCTTATTTTTAGGCTTGTTTTTATTTTGTTGCTTGTTATTTGCTGGTAGCATGAAGCCGCAGCTTTTGGAAGTTACTTCCTGCTGCGATTCATACACAGCCGCAAAAGTACACAAAATACACGGAAAAGAGGTGGACAAAACGGAGAATATAGTGTAAAAGGTGGATTTTCTGCTGAAAATCCACCTTTTTATCCTCTGTGAGGGTGTGTCATTATTCATCGGATTATGCACGGAAAATCTATGAAGTAATCCCCCAATCCAATATGCCTTTTCCTTCCTCGTCCAGTTCTATGCCGAGGCCTATCACCTTTCGCTTGTCAGCCTTGAAAGGTTCCAGGTATTGGTTGTCTAGAATCTGCTGGATGGCAGCCTTCTTGCCGCCATTGTTTCTCAGCTTCAGTTCTATCACGTAGATGTAGCGGGAAGTCTGGGCTATGAGGTCGATTCTTCCTGTGGCAAGCATGTGCTCTACTTCTACTTTCAGTCCGATGGCATTCAGAATGGTACTGATGATGAGTCTATAGCGCTCTTCCATATCCATTGAGGCAAGCTTCTTGTTGCTGTAAGGCACGTCGGCAACCAATGCTTTCAATGTTTTCATAGCATCTGCGATTTCACCAGTACCCAATTGACGGAACAGACTACTCTGCAGACTGATGATATCGCTTTCAGATCGCATCGTCAGCGTGGGCAGTACCACCTCGTAGAGAGCCTGTTTCACTTCCTGATTAGGGAAACCGAGGAAGTAACCAAATTCATCGCTGCTTTTGATGGTAAGATAGCCCGTCTGATAGAGGAAAAGCTCGGCACCACCATTGATTACATCAGAACTCTCAAGCGTCTTGCGTAAGATTGGACAATGTTCGAAATTGCGTAAGCGAAGCTCCATGTTATCCACAAACTTCGGCAGCATGGATGTAGCCCCAGATGAAACCCAGAAACAGCTCAGGTCTTGTGTATCAAGTGCATTGAGGAGACTGAAAGGATTGTAGATGTCCACCATATTTCTGCGACTGAAATGGTAGCCGTCGTAGTAATCCTTCAGATTATCATGGGTTTGCTGCAAAGTCCAGCCGTTCACTTCTGCCATTCTTTCCAGTTCCGGCTTGAAGTTCTGTCCGATTTCTTCTTCTGTGATGCCGCAGATGGCAGCATATTCTGGAAGGAAACTGATATTGGTCAGGTTGTTGAGAACCGAGAAGAGAGAAATCTGCGTAAACTTGGTAATGCCCGTGATGAAGACGAAACGCTGGTAGGCATCATCAGCCTTCAGAATGGCAAAAACGCTTCTATATACGTCTGTGCAACCCTCATGCTCGGGAGTTTCCAGGAGTGCTGGAGAGGAGAGTCGTATTCATCGATGAGAATGGCGACTTTGAGCCCTGTTTGCTTATAGGCGGTTTTGATGATGAGGTCGAAGCGGTTTCCCAGTGAATCTGTTGGTTTAATATGGATGCCATATAATTGCTCATAAACATCAAACGTTTGATCCAGATATGCCTTAACTTCATCTGCGGTTGCTCCCCCTCGGCTCATATCAAGTCGAATTACCGGGTACTGTTTCCAATCTTTTTCCAGCTCCATGATTTTCAGTCCTTCGAAGAGATCTTTTCTTCCTTCGAAGTAAGCCTGGAGCGTATCAACAAGCACAGATTTTCCGAATCGGCGAGGACGGCTCAAGTAATTATACTTAAAACCTTGGTTCGCCAATTTCCAAATCATGTCAGTTTTATCAACATAGAGGTATCCTTCCTCTCTGATAACATTGAAAGATTGTATGCCTACCGGCAGCTTTCTGTATTCATTGTTTGCCATAATCATTTCTCCTATTCCTTTCTTTAGCCGCAAAGATACGGCAATTTTTTGGATTGTGCAAGTTTTTGGCAATTAAAAAGATGTAAATCGATTCCGACAGGGGGGATTGCAAATCCCCAGGTTTGATAGGTCGAACCTTTTTATACGACGGATTGCAAATCATAAGTGGTTGATAGTTTTGTTATTCAATAGAGGTAAATTCTATGGTTTTTCAAATTTTTGCATTTTTTTCTTGGAGTTTTCAGAGAAAAATCGTAAATTTGCCATCAGATATCAATTATCTCAATATTTTGCCATGGGTAAATATATTAACCCCTTCACATCTACTTGTCTCTTCCTTTCTTTGACAAGAAGGCTGAAGAATGTGAAAGTGATTTTGACAAATGGATTTATGTATTAAAGCATATGGAAGCATTAGAGAGAATGCCGTTTACGGCACAGAAGAAGATTTTCAAGCGTCTAGCTGAACTGGCAGATTCCCGCTGTCTGAGTCAGGAAGAGCAAGAGAAATATGATGAAAGCTTAAAGGCCGCCGATGATTACTATGGTGTCTTAATGAGCTATTACATGAATGGTATTGATGAAGGTGAAGCTAAGGGTTTTGCCAAAGGTGAAGCTAAGGGTTTTGCCAAAGGTGAAGCTAAGGGTTTTGCCAAAGGTGAAGCAAGAGGTAGTTATCACAAAAGTCTTGATATAGCGAAGAAAATGCTATTAAAGGGTATGGATGATGACTCTATCATGGAACTGACAGGCTTAACCCATGAGCAATTGCATCAATTGAAATCATAAAATTATCAGATACAAGTTCTCCCCATAAGCCAGGCGATAGATAACTGTACTATCGCTGTGCCTTGTAAGTACTATCGCTGTGCCTTGTAAGTATTATCGTTGCTGCATCGATTTAACGTAAATAGTCTTCGGAGTAACCTTTACTTGTTGCCAGAAGAACTAATAGTATAAGCCGGAAAAGCCTATCTTTCCAGCCGCACAACAGCTGTTGTGCGCTTGCATAACAGCTGATATGCGCTCGCCCAACACCTGTTGTGCAAGTGGAAATCAGCTGGTGGGCGGATATTTATTTTAAATCTTCCTGTCTTCCGTGATGCGTCCCAGCGGATTTGCAATGCGTGAGGTGGCTGTCTTCCGTTAGGCGTCCCAGCGGATTTGCAATCCGCTGCAACTTGTAGCGATAATCCGCCAGTTTCAAAAATACTCTTCACTCTTCACCGAAGTGGTGTAAGTCATTGTGTATGAGTTGTTTTGATAGGGTGAAGAGTGCGCTCGACTCTTCACCACTCTTCACCACCCTTCACCCGGAAAAATTTGTGATGATGAATAAAGCAGGTTAAAGTGCCAAACTTGGGTTAAATCAAGACCTTTAACGTTAAAATAATGCAAGAAGTTTGGCGGTGTGAGGGGAATAATGTATTTTTGTATCTTAATTATGTTAAACGTTTTAAAGGAGAAGATTATGAAATCAAGAGCGATAGGATTAAAAGAACCACAGTTAGTGGTTTCAATATCAGACCCATCTTTGGTCAATAAACTTAAAAGTGCCATTCAAATGCTCCATGGAGTAAGTTCTATTTCGGTTTTGAAACCTAAGAAAACGGAATTGGAACTTGCTGAAGAGGATGTTGCTAAAGGTAGAGTTACACAATGGAACTCTGTTGATGAAATGTTTGATACTATTCTTGGTAAGTGATGTATAAATTAGGAACAACTAAAAGATTCGACAAAGCGTTGAAACTTTGTCGCAAGCGTGGCTATCCGATAGAGAAATTACAGAAAGCGATTTACTTATTGGTAGAAAATGGTACTTTACCTTCAGAATACAAACCACATATACTTCATGGTAATCATGAAGGTGAATGGGAAGCTCATATTGAATCAGATTGGCTTTTGATATGGGAACAGAATGATACGGAATTGACGCTGTTGATGTTAACTACAGGTACTCATTCTGATTTGTTTGGCAAAACGAAAAGATAAAATGGATCACCGGCAAAAGGTGAAGAGTGGTGAAGAGTGGTGAAGAGTGGTGCGCCACTCTTCACCTCTCGCAACCCCTGTGTTTATCGGGGTTTCAGGCGATTTGGTGAAGAGTGAAGAGTAAAAAAGAGAGGGGGGATTTTCTCTCCCGACGTATCGTTTTGTGCCTGGCAATGGCACGATATTGCCCTGGTAAAGGGCAATATAATGCCGTAGTGAGGCAATAAGCGCTGGAAGCGTCTTTGCCACCCGTCAGTACTATCATGATAACCTCTCAGCGACGTCTTGACTCCTTGTCAGGAGTATCCTGACAAAACGAAGGGCTGGACTTTCTCACGAAAGCCCAACCCTTCTTTTTAAAAACAGCTGTTTTTTATGCTATGTTTATATATAAGTAAAAGATGTTATAATATTTATCACTTATCTTATGTTTATTGCAGAACATGTACCAGGCGGATTGGCATGGCTCTGTAGATACCTGTATTTCTTCCATTGCTGCCGCTGACGAAACGCAAGTTAGACAATGTCATAATCCTGCCATAGATATCAAAATAGCGATACCAGAATCCATACTCAGGACTGGTGGTGTCGAAACCCTGGTTACCAGAGAGCAATGTCTTTGTCCATAGGGAGACATGGGTAGGGTTCTTAAGGCTCTCACCTTCTACATAACCGGTTGTAGGCAGATAGATAGTTGGCAGCACAGAGTTGACTGTCGTTATTTCTATACTGTTGTAGACCTCACCCGACTCGGTGTAGCGATTGACTACCTTAAGTTTTCCACCGTCTATAATATCTTGGATATCGTCATTTTCGGGAATTTTGAAACCATGGGGAATCAAGTCTTTTAACAAGCTGCCTGCAAGATTTTGAGCTCTTTTTTCGTTAGCAATTTGGAAATATCCACCAATAGCGTTCCTGTTGGCTTGCAGTGCTTTTGTTTCTATTGAATAGTTACCATTGTTGGATGCCCCGAGGTTTCGGTCCAGCATGATATACGTTTTGTTTTTGCCTTGCACTTTAATGACACCATAATAGAATCTGCCTTTGACCGTTGGCAATTTTTCTTCACCATTACCATTAGGATCGACAGGTGGCTGTTGGTGGGCATCTGATATTTCATGGAAGATACCACTGTGATAGACTGGATATTTAATGTTAATCGTGTGCCCGTCACTGGTGGTGTAAGAGATGGTGAAATCTCCTTTCCAAAAGTTGAAGTTGTTATCTTCGTTATTTACCAAATCTACTTGCCAATAGCTCTTTCTGTTATTGGTGATTTCTTGGATAGTATATCTGTCACTGTTCTCGGACCCTTTGGTACAAGTCTCATTTGATTCATTCTTAGGAATCCAATACCTGTAACGATTGCTTACTACGGTGAAGTGGAGACCATCGTTTCTTACGGTTCCATATTGCAGGTCTTCCGGTTTGATACCTTGTGTCTGGTCTATGAAATTATGGAAATAATCATCTGAAATTTGACGATTATCACTCTTATCAAGAAGAATGACCGTGCGGGTGTCCGAACGTTTGAAATCGTTACCCTTTTGCGTGATGGTGATGGTGCGGGTCAAGTCACCAGACCTGACTACGACATGTCCTTCCCGTGTTTCTTCTGAGTAGCGGTTCTCTGTCAATGGGATGGAGAGGCGATATTTCTTTCCTGATGTAGAGTTTGGACCTGCTGCATCCGGTATGTCAATCGTTGCGCTAATACTGATTTTGCCAATCCAATCTGCATCCTTAGATTCCACTTTCCACGAACCGTCCTTAATGGTGGTGACAAGTGTGGCGGTAGTGGAGTCGTTCCATGCCGCGCTCACCTGGTCGCTCACACCGAGGTGATAGTCCTTGCAGGCTATCATATCTGTGATGTTGGGATTGTCATCTATGACATCCACTTTCATACGATTCTCCGGGTATGGGTCAGCCATAGCCTTTGCTTCTGTATCCCAGCCTTTCGTATTGACATGTATGATTTTTACAGTATAGGCATGGTTGCGGAGCAGGCTCATGAAAGTATTGTCTCCGTTATAGAACGCAACTTTGTAGTAGCCTTCTTTTCCCTCATACTCACCTTTTATAATCAGGTAGGCTTGATTTGCCGCAGCAGCAGACTCATAGAACGGAATTTCTGCGGTTGTCCAATCTCCACTATTGCTATTATAGGTTACAGTGGTAGGGATGTTTGGGGTTGTTGCGTTATAATCAAGACCTGTTGGAGCGATGGTTCCTTGGTCGGCGGCATTGTAGAGTTTATAGCCTGCAAGTGTGAATGTGCCGTCACCAATAAAATCAGCAGATGGCTTTGATTCCTCTACAACCTTAACCTTGGCAAACATTCGCAAAAGCGTTACCTCATAGTCAGGATTGTTCAATAAATCTGAAATTTTGGCATAGCCCCAGCAGATCGGCTTGTCCATATCAATAGTTCCGCTTACTGTTGTCTGGTCTAAACCACCCTGGCATTGCTCTTTGGTCAATGACGAAACATATGCTACAATATGGATGGTTTCCGCATCATTTGTCAAAGGGAGCCTGACCTTAGCCTTGCCATTCTCATCTATTGTGACATTGCCTGTGGAAATTTCTTGGCAGGACAAACAATTATTGTTTTTGTCGTATGTTATAGCATGGAGATGCGCTAAACTTCCAGCTCTTGTCAGCTCTTCTTTTGTAAAGTCGGGAAGGTTGATGGTGAGCGTGATGCCCCCATCTTCCACCCCATTCTTGTTGCTTGGGGTGGAACCTTCGTTCAAAGTGTCGCTACATGCTGCCAATGTCAGCAGTGCCACTAAAAGAGATATTATCTTTTTCATTTCCTTACTTACTTTACTTGTTTATACACCTGATGGTTTACCAGGATGCCAGCTATCATTGTCATAATATCCTGTATCGTTATACTTCTCATAACTTCTACCTCCGAAAAGGGTATATTTCTCTTTATAGTCATCCTTTTCAAACTGAAGGACTATACCCTTCTCATGATATCCGTCAACCGCTTTTAACGTTATCGTTGTCTTCCACCAGCCTCCTGATACTTGTTCGCTTTTAAAACTATTGGCGCTGTGACCATCCCAAGTGTTGTCCCAATGTGTATATTGGCTATTACTTCCTGAGGATGTCGGATTGTTTGTTGCGACACCGAACCTAAACGCCCAGCCTAATACTTTATTCTTGGTATAGACAACATAATTGATATCCTTAACTATCGGTTTCTCATCGAAAATACGATAATAGGGGTCTGTTGTCGGGTCGTAAAGTATCCAACCTTCTCGGTCTTCATAGTTGAAAAGGGTGATACCAGGCGCCATGTGATGAGGGCAGCGGTGAAGGTCCGCACCATCGTTGTTGAAGCTGTAGAATATCATCAATGTCTCACCAGGCTTGATCGGTGTAGTTTCTTTACCGTCGCCATAATCCCATCTATATCCTTTAGCATCAAAATCCATGTCCTTGTAGTACCATCCTGGATTATTCGTGTCCCCAGTCATACCGCTTGGCTGATTATATCTATTATTAAAATACCACACATTTTCTTTAGGTATTGCTGTTTCTGTCGTTTCACCCTTTTGAGAATAAATATATACATTATGTTTACTTGTTTGTATCCCATTGTCCGAACTCCAAGAATCGTTCCAGTTGTTATTGTTATCACCTGTTCCATAGTATTCATCCAAAATACCTTGGAATTGGTTAGTACCAAACTGGCCATTATTTGACGACCTGTCATTAATGGCACGGAAATAGATACGGTAATCGACAACCAGAGGTCTTACTGTTACTTTAATATCTCTGTACTTATAGTTGCTATTATACGAGTCTTTCGAGTGTACTCGGAATGTATGCACTGTAGTTGTTACAGGGTCGGTTGTAGCCTCCACCTGGAATGTTCCCTTGGGAGCGTTTTCATCGGATGGCTTCGATATATTGATAGTTGATTTACCAATGGTGGAAGTCAGATTGTCAGGAAGCACGATACCTCCCAAGTTTGTAACCCAAGTGAATACCTTTGTGTTGGTTTCTGCACCTGCCACATAATAGATGATTACCTCCAATGGATCAACCTCAAACAGAGGTTCTACATTGTAGTCTACATCCAGATATTTCTTCAGGTTGTTAGCCTTCAGCCATATCTTGGTCGTTCCTTTCGGAGGAAATTGACCTTTCCCCTTTCCATAAGCACTCATGGGAATCTCGGGATTAATCCTAAAGGTGATAATATGATTGACCTCATCTCTTTTAGCTTCAACGACGAGGGGCTTACCATCAACAATCTCATCGCAACCAAACTCCACATTCACCCAATTTGACTTGTAGGAAATAGAGTCTTCCTCTATGGAGGTTATTTGAGCGCTTGTCTTGTTTACCCACAGTGTGGTATGGCTGAAGTCTGCATCTATCGTTACAGGAGTCCAGTCCTTTACGCTCACATTACAGTCGAGAGTCATGTTTCCCAGACTCTTGATCTTGCCGATAATCTCATAGTAGGTACCGCGGGGGAATGTGCGGCGTGGCTCTGCCTCTGGATTGTCGGTGTGGCCCAATGGGATGTTGTAGCTGTTGTCATTGGCGCCAATCATGCTGCTCAGTGTGAGGAACGACTGCTGGTCGTTGGTTTTGATATAGCGCTCAGGCAGATAGTATGTACCCTGGAAGAGCCATTTGTCCTTTATGTTTGAGGGAGCCGCTGCGGCAGTACCCACAGCAGTGATTACATCCGCATTGCTCTTGTTCTTGTTGGTGTCGTCGCGTGTCCAATTAGAGAAGAATGATCCTGCGGCGCTGGCTTCAGAAGATTGCTTATACATTTTGGAACTGATAATTCCGCTTACGTCCTCTTTGTCAGAAGCGTAGAACTTTCCTCCCCATACCAAGCTGGTGGATTGAGAGAGATTATTTGCTGTAATATCATTTATCTTCAGACCGTTGGTCTTCAGAGCCTCCTGCATCTCAGAGTCAGCAGGGTCGAAGAGCAGGTTGAGTTTTACCTTGACACAGGTGAACTTCAAGTTGGCAACAATGTCGGTGGTCTTGCTATCACCAGTGATGTTGGTATCCTTTAAGGGTTCATAAATCATAGGGATATTGCCACAGGCAGGCATACCGGGCTTGCCTTCGGGAATGTAATACAGTACCACATTTTTAAGTTTATCCTCTGTGTCGATGGGCTGATGATCCTTCAATACATCCTCCATGTTGGCCACAACATAGATGCGGTAAGTGCCGGGGTCGATTCGCAGCGTATATGTGGCTACATCCACACCTCCTTCAAAATTGCCAGGCTCATAGAACGAGGTACCGGGAGCACCGAGATACTCATTGAGCAATGTGCCTTTGCCGTCTATAGGGAAAGCGAAAAGTCGGAGGCTGTTGATGCGGCACTCTTCTTCTGTGGCATTATAAGTTAAGTTTTCTGCCGGGTCTGATTCTCCTGCACGAGTGCCGTTGCTGTGCATCAATGGCACAAGGACTTGCAGGTTGCCCGACATACCTGAGCTGACAGTGTTGTCACCCAAGTCGTCGGTGCAAGCGGCTGTCATAGCCGCCAGCAACAGAATAACCATGTAACAAAAAAACTTTCGACTTCTCATCTTTTATATGTTTTATATATTGTTTATTGTTTCCGTTTATATGCTAATTCATGTTTGTCGTCCTGAAGAAACAATCTTATTTACCTTTTTAAAAGAACTAACCTAAACTTAATCAAACCTGATTTTCTATTTTGTGATCATTTCAACTCTTCTATCATTTATGCTGTATCGTGTATCCGCTGAGGGATTGGAGCGATATTTTAATACCTATATATAATAAGGTGTAACTGCCTGCTTAGAAATCTACACGCTGGATGCGCTTGCTCCAGCTGAGCACCGATATGCTGAGGTTGGCATACTGCCACTCGCCGCCTTTGAGGAAGAAGTCGAGATGGTAGTCATACTCACGGTCCAAGAACTCCTGTGGTGAGTAGTTGAGGTAGTCGAAGGCTCCCCTTCCCTGTGCCAGACAGTCGGCCAGGTTGATGCGGACCACCTCCTCGCCAGTCTTCTTATTAAAGATGGAGAGCATGGCATTTTGCTCGTTCTGCGCTACAGGATAGAGCACCAGTCGGGAGAACATCATGGCAGCATGGGCGGTACGTTCCTTTACGTTGCCCGCTTCGTCACGGAAGTCAGTATCCCAAGTAAAGTAAGGTTTATAGGTGAGCCTTTCGTCTTCCCAGAGACTGTTGTCATGGCCTATGGTTCCGTTGGCACATGTTATCTCGAAGCTGAAGTCTTCCACCGAGATGTCGGCAGGCGCATCTATCTGGTGCAGGCTTAAGGTGAGTTCCTTGGTATCACGGACAAGACTGATGGTGTCGTGTACCATCTCCAGGCTCTTTACCTCCACGATGCCCTTGGAGAGTCCCTGCCAAAGCGTGTCGAGTGGCATGGCCTGGTTTTGAACAACACCTTGCTGGCGGTCCAGTGTAGCGTGCAGACTCTCGATGTCGTCTCGCAGCTGTGGATTTTCTATTCTGAACTTAGCACCCGGTGCGGTCAATGCCTCTTCGTATTTTTTCTGGAAGGCAAAGGCTGCAAACTTATATTTGCCGGGCTGCAGCTGAAGTTGCATGGCGAAGTCATGACGCTTTAGCGGTTGCGTCAGAGCATCGTTGGCCGCATCTTGCCGAGTGACGAACTTGCCGTTCTCATCGTAGACGAAGACAACTAACCCGCCCACGTGGTCGTTGAACATGTCGGCGCGCTGGATGTTATAATCGTAGACGAAGTGCAAGTAAGCCCCTGTAAAGCAGGGAGGCAGGTCATCATGCATCAGACTGTCGCAGCTACCAAGCAGGCAACAGGATAATAATCCCAACAGCCCTGCCTTCATGCTATGATACCAACCGAAAGTCATTTTCTTTGCCATAATTATGATTGATTATTGTTTAATGTTGTCGTTGTTTTTGTAACGGCTTCACACCGCAGCGGGCGGTTGATCCATGTTATGCCAGGATGCTTATCCCCCTCTGCATGTGTGAAGTCATTACGGAATTTTATTGTGTTAAATACAATCTGTTTTCTTACAAGTCAATACCGTGTACACGCTTTGCCCAAGAGAGAATTCTAACTGAGCAGTTGATGTAGTACTTGTCGCCCTCATCGTCTGGAGTGTCAGGATTAACCTCTGGCACATCAGGAGAACCAGGGTTGCTGATTGAATTTACTTGCAGCTCATACCAGTTGTTACGAACCATACCATAGCGGCCGAGGTATTTCTTCTTAGCCTCTTCACCTGTTCCGTATGTTGAGTCGCCTGAGTTCCATGGGGTCAGTGCGTCGCCGAAGTGCTTGATGCGTGCAATGTAGTAAGAAACGCCCTCATAGTATGTTGAGATTTTCTTGTTGTCGCTCAGACCAAGGGCTGCGTTAACCTTTCCGAGGAACTCGTCGTCAACTTCCACTGAGCCTGAAGTCTTAGTGATATCATTAGCGGTAAGCAGATGCTTGCCAGCCTTCTTCACGTCTGTAAGAGGCAAAGAGAAATCTGCTGCTGTATAGCCTGCGTTGGTGATGGCTGTTGAAATCTGAGTTGTGAGATCATCCTCTTTGAAGTAACCGCTCTTGCCGTCGAACATATAGAATGTCTCACCTGCGATCAAACCGCTTGGCACGTATGTAGCTTCATGATGACACGGGTTGTCTGGTTCTGATACATGTGACCGAGAGAGAAGGTGTTCTCAAGACAATACTTAGGATCTGTGGCCTCACCGGCACCAGAGAAATCATAAGTTTTTGGCTTGTAGTTGAATTCGTCGGTATACTTCTGGTCGTTGCTGATGGTGCTGTAGTTAGGGTCTATACCCCAGTGAGCGCGGTTGAATGTAGGATGGCCGCTTGTGAAACGTGGCTCTTCCCAGATGTCGCCCCAGTAGTCGCCATAGCTATCATAGTTGTCCACATTGTGTACTGGATAAGACTTCTTGTTGGTCACGTCAAGATCCCATGCTGTGATGGTCACCTTGTCGCCTGTAAGACCCTTAACATCCATCTCGCTGAATGCGGTCATTGTAACCTTAGCCACGCCACGCTCTACATAGATGGTGGCAGCCGACTGTGCGGCACTCTCATTGGTTGTCACCTTTTTCTTGTCGATTGTTACCAGGGTACTTGTTGTTGTTCCATTCACTTTCATGGCATTTGCCATGTAGAATCCGTTCACTTCGCTGGCCATGCTGTTGATGACGTTGGCTTTCTGCCATTCGCTGAAAGTGTTGCCGTTTACAGGTAGTTTCACTTTCTTGTTGCTGCCTGTCATGTTGTTGTTCAACATGATAACTGCATAATAGTTGCCTGTGTAACTACTTTCGAAATTGTTCAGCCTTGCAGTTATGTTTGCCTCGGTAGTGATTACGTTAGGGTCGTCATCAACGCCTGTCCAGGGCTTCATGTCACCCAACTCCACACTCTCCACAAATTCAGCATCGGCTTCTTTTTCTCCGGCTTCTCCACGGAATACAAGGAGTGTGGCATTGTTTACGGCATACTCATTGGGTGTTCCGTCCTCATAAGTAGGGTCGCCTGCTGCGCGTGTGCCGTTGGTGGTAGGCAACACAATGGTAAATGTTGCATAACGTGCACCATGCTCATTGGCGCCTGTGCCACCGCTTTCCACGAGTTCTTTCTCACTGCAGCTTGCTGCTAAAGCGAGCATAGCTGCCATTCCAAATAAATTCTTTAATCGCATAATCATTTATGTTAAAGTTGTTTATTTGTTAATTTAATTATTTCAATTTACTATTATAGCTCCGCCTTCATTTCCCCGTAAATCTTTCTGATGCGCTCAGCTTCCTTCGAGTTTCCTGCCTTGGCAAGATGCTTCTCGGCAGTTACAAGGTCGCCCTTCTGCAAATCTGTGCAGGCGGCATTGAGATTGGCGGTCTCATCATCAGGGAAGAGACGGACGGCAATATCAAATACCTCGTTGAACTCTGGAGAACCAGGCTCATAGGTCTGTGCCACTAGATACATTTCCTGTAATGACAACTGCTGAGGCTTGGTCTTCAAGATTACCTTTGCCTCCTCAATGTCGAAAGGACGAACGGTATAGGTTACCGTATAGTCGCTGTGGCGCAAACGAGGATAAATCTCACTCATGATGTAGCGATAGCTAGCCGGATAAAGCTTCTTGATTTTCTGGTCCTTTGCATCGGGTGCCAATGATGAGTTGGCAACGGCAAGGATGGCAGACTTATCGGCTAAGTTGCTTGCTTCCACCTTCTTCTTGAATCCCTCCCAGTCTTCTGGGGTGGCGTGATAGGTGAAGAGCTTATTATCGATGGTGTAGAGGTTGCATACATAATTGCGCAGGGCAGCCGCACGATTGTTGGCGAGTCGCACGTTGTTGTCGTAAGGACCGTCTGGCGACGCATAGCATGAATATCGATATTGGTGATGCTCACATCCTTGTCGTTCTTCACGAGGTCGATGGTGGATGTAATCTTTCCCAACTCAGTTGCATTCTCACGGAAGTCGGCAAGGATATCGCTCTTGTTGAGCTTGAAGCTCAGGTAAGCTTCACCCTTTTCGGCTCTCACCTTGATGGCTTCAGCCTTTGGCTTCACGTAATGGTCGCGACTGATTCTCGGTGTCGGCTGGATGTTAGCCATCAGCGTGGTATCCTGATCCATCAGGTTGCCGCATCCGCAGAGGTCTTCCGTCATGGAGAGGTTGAAAGCCTTCATCCACTTCTTGTAGGGAAGGGTCTGGGAGAAGAGCACCTGTTGCTCGGTATCATTCTTGCGTCTCACAACCAATGCCTGGCTGTTTTTCAGACTGCTGCTTTTGCGCAGGTATCTGATGCTCTGGTTTTTGCCATTGATGATGATGGGATTCAGGGCGATGGTATCTTCTCCGGCGATAAGCGGAGTGAAAACCAGCTGTTGCTCTGATTTGAGCTGCAAACTATCGAGATGGAGGCGGAAAGCAACCTTGAGACTGTCGCTTTTCTTCTGCGTCAAGACACTGTCTATCAGTATCTTGCCACCAGCCAACCGTAGCTGCGAATCATCTATCTTCTGGGCTTGGACAGTCAATGCGCTCTGTGCAAAAAGGATGCAAAGGGGCGAAATGACCGTATAAAGCTTCATTTTCTTCATATTCTTCATCTTAAAAAAAAGAGGGTTTGATTTGGTTTTTGCTATCTCGGTGATACAGTTTCTAGAATGCGTATATCAGGGAGAGGGCTGCTTTAGTAGGACCTACATAGTTGCGGTGGTCCTTGTCAAGACATTTGTCACATCTTCCGTAGAGCTTGTATGGGCTGTAGATGTATCCTAATCCGATGGATCCTTCGAGATTGAGATGCTCCGACAGCAGCCATTGGTATCCGTAGGTGAGACCACCGCCGACATACCAGCCTTCGTAATGTCTTCCTTTCTCTGTCTTTGGCAAGATGCCAAAAGGCAGGTCCACATTTTTGATGTTGTATTCACCTCCTAGGGCATGGATGCCGAAGAAGTGGCCTCCAAATTTCTGGCAGGTGTACCAGCGGTACTCTGGCATTACGTTCCAGTAGCGCAATTTCTTGTCGCCTGAGAACTTCCAGGGATTCAGGGCGCCGAAAAGCTGAAAAGTGCTCTTCCTGCCCGTGCCTATTTCTAGACCAGCATTGAGCGAGGTGGTTGCCAGACCAAGCAGGTTGGTCTTCAGTGCTACCTCTTGCGCTCGGGTTATTACTGTTGAGAGAATCAGCAGTAACAACATCGGTGTTCGTTTGAACAATCTCTGCTTCATCATCATAATTTTACTCTGTTGATTTTCTTTCTTACTTAAGGATAATGCTAGTTGATTATTCTTATTTATCTTCATTTACTTATTATCTCAGGCTTACCCTTGTAACAAAATGAATGTCGCCGGGTTCCCTTTTTGGTTGCAAATATAGGAAGATTTTCTCAAAGATGCTTCAAAAAATTGATGGAAATCAAGGAAAATAAAGTGCAAACGTTTGCATTGTCGTGCAAAGTGTGTGGGAGCACAAAACTTGTGAATATGATATAAGCGCCTGATATATAGAAAATAAAAAGCGAGGGTGTGATTTGCACACCTTCGCTTATTTCAGAACTTCCATCGCCTTTTTCAGACCTCTATCCACAGCCGAAGGATCGTTCTGGTAGAGCTTCTCCTTTTCCTTTTGGGTCATCTCGTCGGTCAGATAATCGGGGGTGATTCCCACACTTTCCAGCAGGTTGCCCTGTGCATCCTTGGTAAGCGAGAACGGCATGTAGAAGTAGAGGTAGCTCGTTACATTTCCTATCCATCCGCCATTGCTGGCTTCGTTGTCGGAAGTGAGCATCGCCTGCGCTCCGTAACTGTTTCTGCCTATTGTCTTTACGTGGTCACCCTGACTCTTCAGAATGAGGGTTGTCACCTCCGACATACTCGCACTGTAGTTGTCGAGCAGGATGGCGGTAGGAATGTTTCTGCCCAGACTCTTCGACGTTACCGTAATCTTCTGCGGAATCCAAGGAGTATAGCTGTATGGATTGTTGTCCTCTTTCTTGCGCACGTAGGCATAGACGGCTGTCTGGGTGATGAGATAGTCGGTAAGCAGACGGGTATCTATCACGCTGCCACCACCGTTGCCACGGAAGTCGAGAATCAGTTTCTGGATCTCGCCCTTAGCCAGCGGCTCCAGGAACAGGCGGCGGTAACCTTCTACGCAGAGATGATTATAGGTAAATTTCAGGTCGCTCCAGTAAGCGTAGAGTTCACGCTCGTGCCAGAGGTAATCGGCAAGTGCCTGGCAATACCAGCTGGCAAAAGCGGAGGCTGAAAGCATCTGCTGGTAACGTGCATCGCCCTGCAGCTTCTGTCGGATCTGTTCGCCCATGCCGCTTGCATCAGCAGTAACAGGTAACAGTTTGAGAAGATTCGGTGACTTCTCGTAAGCCTCGCTGGCGAGAGCATAGAGACCGGAATAATCTCCCTGGTTGCTGTAAGCCACCATCTTCTCGCAGGCTTTGGCTGCATCATCCGAAGCCAGATAGCTATCCATATCGGTAAGCAGCTGCGCTGCCTGCTGCTCAGCCTTCTCTCGCTTTCCGGCATCAGTAATCAGTGCTTTCGCCTTGGCTGATATCGTGGAAGCATCCAGATGATAGGTGCTGGCAGCATTGACAGGGAGATAGATCTTCTGATATTCGTGGAAACAGTTTTCGTAGAGCGCAAACTTGTTGAAGCCGAGATAATAGGTGCCCGGCTGCTCCTTCAGGTAACCGCCCATGATGCAGAAACCATCCGAGGTAATCTCGCCGAAGGCTGTACCATCCAGGTTGAGCTGGTCGCGGGTATGGTTCCAGTGAGCATTCAGTGGGAAATACTCGGTCTTGTTGCGGAGCGTGCTGTTGAATCTCACCGTTTCCGTAGAAGAGTGGGAGACGGGAAGGGTAATCTTGACATAGAAATGCTGGTCGATGATCTTGTCGATGATTTCCTGGAAATACTGCTTTGCCTTGGCGTTGTCTTCCTGAATCTCCTGCTGGGTAAAAGCGGAGGTATGCTGGAAGGTCTTCAGGGCATCAAACTTGGGTTTGTATTCCTTGTACACCTGGTCCCAGGTCTGCGAAGATACGGCAGACTGCTCATTGAGGGTGCAGTAGCGCTGGTTCATCACGCTCCAGAAAACCTGGAACAGGTCGCCATACGACTTGACATCGGTATCGGAATAATCGGAAATCGATTTCTCGTTGGCATCATTGTCTGACACACAACTGGTAAGCGACATTCCGGTAGTGGTTGTCGCCAGGAGGAAGGCGAAGAGGCATCGCATTCCACCTTTTATATATATAGGGGTTCTCATATTTTAAAATGATTTTTTAGAACTTATAGGCAGCCGAGGCTGTGATGAGGCTGGAGTTGCGGCGGGCTGTCTTGCTGGTGCTGGCTTTATCCTGGTAGATATGCGAGAAGCCGTACTGGAACTGATAGCCCACGCTGGTATCTATCTTGCCGAAGGAATAACCTATCTTGATGCCTGCTTCTCCGCCAAAGAGACTGCGGCGGAGATGGTTCTCATTCTTCCTGAAATCGTAGGTGGTGTTATAGCGGATGTAGGAACCATCGCCCTTGTACCCCTCCATGATGTTCATCGGATACATACCCTTGGTATGCATGGAGGTGAAGTATTCGTAATAGACACCCACCTGCGGCTTGATCCACAATCCCTTCTCGTGGTAAGGATTATGAATCAGATAATATCCCACATGGAGTGGGATGCTGATGAAGTTGTTGTTGTATCGGGTGTTCCAGGAGTCACCGCCCAGATTCTGGTACAGGTAGTCGCGCTGAATGAAGCGGATGCCCGTCCCTACCGCCAGCTGATCTACGATATTGTATTCAGCACCGATGGCAGCCGTGAAACCCGGTCGCACCTTATAATAAGTCTCCGACAAGCCCGATACATCCGTATCGAGCACACTGCAACTGACACCAGCTTCTGCCTCCACCTTCCAGCGGTAGGAGGTCTGCTGTGCCAGAATGCCCTGGCAGCAGAAGCCAAGGGCTATGGATAAATATACCTTTCTCATAAAAATGGGGTAGTTTGGGGTGAAAAAAGTCTTAATAGAGAAGAAGCAATCCGGCAAACGCAGAATAGAGTATCATGCGGATGGGATTGATCTTCATTACCTTCACGCCGATAAAGGTGGCAAAGAAGAGGGCGATGGAGATGTAGAAATGCCAGGGGTTGGCTGGCGTAGAGAAGTTCTCGCCATTCATCAGGAGCAGGGCTGCGGCTCCTACCAATCCGACGATGGCAGGACGAAGACCGATGAAAATGCTCTGTACGGCAGAGGTGTTCATATACTTGTACAGCATACTGCTGATAAGAATCATCAAAACAAGGGAAGGGAGAACCAGGGCAAAGGTTGCCATGGCACTTCCGAGAATAGCCATCATGCTGCTCATGCCGGCATTGTGAACAGCTGTATAACCGCAATAGGTAGCGGCATTGATGCCGATAGGACCCGGAGTCATCTGCGAAATGGCGACGACATCGGTAAACTCTTGCATCGTCATCCAATGATACTGGGTAACCACCTGACCCTGGATGAGGGAAATCATAGAGTAGCCACCTCCGAATCCGAAGATGCCTATCTGAAGGAATACGATGAAAAGCTGAAGAAATATCATATATTATTCTGTTGGTTGAATGAATTGACCATAGATGTAGCCACCTACGGCAGCTGCGATAATTACCCAGATTGGGTTGACGCCTAAAAGCCAGATCAGAAGGGCGGATAGAATAGGTATCCAGCAGTTGACAAGCGAAATACCGGCACTCTTGGCAAGCGAGAATGTAGGTACGGCTATCAATGCCACGACGGCAGGACGGATGCCTGCAAACATGGCAGCAACAACCTTGTTGTCTTCAAACTGATGGAAAAACATGGCTATCGCCAAGATAATAAGAAACGATGGCAACGAAGCGCCGAGGGTGCAGACAATGGCTCCCGGTGTCTTTGCCAACTTATATCCGAGCAGGGAACTCATATTGATGGCCAAGGCTCCCGGACAAACCTGGGTCGTAGCGATGGCATCCAAGAATTCCTCCTTCGTCATCCAATGATGCTTATCGACGACTTCGGATTCTATAATAGGAATCATGGCATAGCCACCCCCAAAGGTGACTATGCCAATCTTCATAAATGTCTTAAATAAATCTGTATATTTCATTTATTTACTTTACTCTTTC
Source organism: Prevotella sp. AM34-19LB (assembly GCF_003468525.1). Lineage (NCBI taxonomy): Bacteria > Pseudomonadati > Bacteroidota > Bacteroidia > Bacteroidales > Prevotellaceae > Prevotella > Prevotella sp. AM34-19LB. The sequence goes on from NZ_QSIG01000005.1 coordinate 128,084, forward strand.
TTCAATCCACTGACGTGCATTGACAAATGCCTCAATCCAAGGTGTTACCTCGTCGTTGCGGCGGTCAGCTGGATACCAGGCATTCTGCCATGGGAAGATGGCACGCTCCAAGTGTGGCATCATAGCCAAGTGGCGACCATCTGCAGAGCAGATACCTGCTACATTGTAGTCACTGCCGTTAGGATTGCCTGGATACTCAGCGTAGTTGTACTTCGCAATGATGTTGTAGTGATCCTCTGGCTCTGGCAAGTAGAAACGGCCCTCGCCGTGAGCTACCCAGATACCGAGCTTATCACCGCTCAGGCTACCGAACATCACACTGTCGTTCTGAGGAATAGTCAGACCGAGGAATGTACTCTCGAACTTCTTGGATGTGTTGTGGCAGAGGTGTGAACGATGCTTGTGTTCAGGATTGATGAGGTTCAACTCAACCATCAGCTGGCAACCGTTGCAGATACCGAGTGAAAGGGTATCCTCACGGGCATAGAACTTATCGAGTGCCTCCTTAGCCTTAGGATTGTAGAGGAATGCACCTGCCAACCCTTAGCAGAACCGAGAACGTCGGAGTTAGAGAAACCACCGCAGAATACGATGAAGTTTACATCCTCCAAAGTCTCACGACCAGAAATCAAGTCGGTCATCATTACATCCTTTACATCGAAGCCAGCGAGATACATAGAGTAAGCCATCTCACGCTCACCATTGGTACCCTTCTCACGGATGATAGCTGCCTTGATGCCAGATGGCTTGCGACGGTTAGCGTCGAGACCATAGCTAGCGAGAGTGCCCTTGAAACCGTAACCGAAGTTCATCTCGATAGGCTGCTTCTTATAGTTGGTGTAACGCTTCTTAGCCATACCGTTCATGCTCTGCTTGCGGTCGAGGAGGTAAGATGTCTTATACCAGTCGTCACGCAATGCGTCGATATCGAACTCGTGCTCGAAGCCTTCCTTCTTGATGATAATCTTGCGGAGCTCAGGAGCAGGATAACCAATCTTGGCATAGCCGATACCGTTCTCATCGAAGAATGCCTTCAACTCGTCCTTGTGAGCATCGCTTACCTGGATGACAACACCTGGGTTCTCTGCGAAGAGAGTCTTGATGATGTCGGCATCTGCAATGTCGTGGAGGTTGATCTTCATACCACCCTCTACGTTGGCGAATGTCATCTCAAGGAGAGTGGTAATCAAACCACCGGCGCTGATATCGTGACCAGCCATTACCCAACCACGGTTGATGAGCTCCTGTACGGCGTTGAAGCAGTCAACGAAGTACTCTGGGTTCTTCACGGTAGGAACATCGCTGCCCACCTTGCCCAGGCTCTGAGCGAAGGCAGAACCACCGAGGTGCTGCTCGTCGAAGCTGAAGTCGATATGGTAGAGGCTAGAGTTCTTGTCGTTAACGAGAACTGGGCTAACCACCTTCTTGATATCTGAAACCTCACCGCCGGCACTTACGATAACGGTACCAGGAGCGATGATTTTCTCACCGTTAGGATACTGCTGGGTCAATGAGAGAGAGTCCTTACCTGTTGGTACGTTTACGTGGATGGCGCAGCAGAAGTCTGACAATGCCTTCACACCCTCGTACAGACGGGCATCCTCACCCTTCTGGCTGCGGCAAGGCCACATCCAGTTAGCTGAAAGGCTGATGCTATCCATGCCATCTGCCAATGGAGCCCATACGATATTGGTCAATGACTCTGCTACAGAGAGTACTGAACCAGCCTTAGGATCAGCCAAACCTGCCTGAGGAGCATGACCCATGGCAGTTACGATACCCTTCTCGCCACGGTAGTCGAGTGCTACGACACCACAGTCAGAAAGTGGCAACTGAATCTGACCCTGACCCTGCTGACGGGCAATCTTACCTGTTACGGAACGGTCCACCTTGTTGGTCAACCAGTCCTTACAAGCCACAGCCTCCATCTGGAGAACACGCTGCAAGTACTCGTCGAGGTTGTCTGCAGAATAAGTTACATCTTCATATTTACGCTCTACGGTCTCATCCACCATCACAGTCTTAGGAGTATGACCGAACATCTGAGCTACATCGAGGTCGAATGGCTTCACGCCGTCAGCCTGCTTGAAGCTGAAGTGAGCATCGCCAGTAGTCTCACCAACCACGTACATTGGAGCACGCTCACGGTCGGCAATCTTCTGAACCTCGCTGATATACTTCTCGTCGATGAGCAAGCCCATACGCTCCTGACTCTCGTTGGCGATGATTTCCTTGGCGCTCAAAGTCTTGTCGCCGATAGGCAACTTAGACATGTCGATTTCGCCACCGCACTCTTCTACCAACTCAGAGAGACAGTTCAAGTGACCGGCTGAACCGTGGTCGTGGATGCTGACTACTGGGTTCTCGTCGTTCTCAACGAGTGCACGAACCAGGTTGTAGGCACGTTTCTGCATCTCAGGGTTGGCACGCTGAACAGCGTTCAACTCGATACCGTTGCTGTAACGGCCTGTATCTACAGAAGAAACAGAACCACCACCAAGACCGATGCGATAGTTATCACCACCTACTACGACAACCTTGTTGCCCTTCTGTGGCTCACCCTTCTTATAGTCACGCTTCTTGCCGTAGCCTACACCACCAGCAAGCATGATTACCTTATCGTATGCATACTTCTCACCATTCTCCTCGTGCTCGAATGTAAGCACAGAACCGGTGATGAGAGGCTGACCGAACTTGTTACCGAAGTCTGAAGCACCGTTGGAAGCCTTGATCAGAATCTGCTCTGGAGTCTGATAGAGCCACTTACGTACTGGCATGATGTCTTCCCAGTCGCGCTCAGCATCGCTCTTGCCGTTGTCATCCTTCAATCGAGGATAAGCAGTCATGTAGCAGGCAGTACCTGCGATAGGCCATGAACCTACACCACCACCCATACGGTCGCGGATTTCACCACCCGTACCTGTAGCAGCACCGTTGAAAGGCTCTACGGTAGTAGGGAAGTTGTGGGTCTCAGCCTTCAGAGAGATAACACTCTCGATATCCTTCACCTGGAAGAAATCGCTGGTAGTCTGATCGGCTGGAGCAAACTGCTCGATGACAGGACCCTGAGAGAAAGCCACGTTATCCTTGTAGGCAGAGAGAATCTTGTTAGGGTTCTCCTGAGTGGTCTTCTTGATCATACTGAAAAGAGAAGATTCCATCTCCTTGCCGTCGATGATAAACTGGCCGCCGAAGATCTTGTGACGGCAGTGCTCTGAGTTGATCTGTGCGAAACCGAAGATTTCGCTGTCGGTGAGAGGTCGTCCGTTCTCTTTCTCCAGTTTGTGGAGATAAGCCATTTCGTCCTCGCTGAGGGCAAGACCCTCTTCCTCGTTGTACTTTTCGAGGTCATCGACGTACTTGATTGGTTCTGGCTCGTGGTTCACGGTGAAAACATCCTGTCCGATACCGTTGTACATACGCTGGAGCATAGGGTCGTGCTCAGCGTCCTCGCTATCCACAGGGAAGTACTCCTCGATACGCGAAATGCCGTCAAGACTCATGTTCTGAGTTATCTCAACGGCATTCGTACTCCAAGGAGTAATCATTTCACGGCGTGGGCCAACATAGAAGCCCTGCAACTGCTGGGCATCCTCTAAAGTTGCGTCACCATAAAGCCAACAAAGTTCATTGATTTCGTCCAGAGATGGTTTGTGGTCAATCTCGGTCGCAATCACACTCTTAGATGGAGTTCTGAAAAAAAGAATCATACTATTTCTCTTTTTATATTGTTAATGTATTAATTCTACCTTGACAAAAGACTACATATTTTATATATGCTTTTGCTTTCCGACTGCAAAGGTAATACAAAATTCTGATTTCTCCGCAAAGAATACGCATTTATTTTCTTTTTTTAGTTAAAAAGGTGATAAATAGTGATTTAGTGGTTAAAATTTTATAAATGGATTAGACAAATAAGGTTTATTGGAGTCTTATCAGTAACTTTGCACCCAGAAAGAGACGCGTAAGGCGTTGTATATGGAGGGCGTAACTGCCGTCTATATAATAACATAGTGATTAAAAAACAATAACAGAAAATTTAAAAATCGAAAGCAAATATGAAACAGACTAAAATTTTTGTAATGGCAATGATGGCTGTAGCCCTGATGGCTACTAGCTGTGCTAGTAAGAAGGATCTCCAGAATTGTCAATCTGAAAATAGAGAATTGACTGCCAATTATCAGGCAACCAAGGAGAAGCTGGCTGCTACTGAGGCTAGCCTTGCTGCTGCGCAGGAGCAGTTGAGCAGTACCAAGAAGGATTATGCCAAGTTGCAGAACTCGCTGGACAAGAGTCTGACCAATGCCAATCAGAACAACATCAGCATTGAGAAGCTCGTTGACCAGATCAATGAGAGCAACCAGTATATCCGTCATCTGGTAGAGGTGAAGAGCAAGAGCGATTCACTCAATATGGTTCTTACCAACAACCTGACCCGTTCTCTCAGCCGAGAGGAGATGAAGGAGGTTGACGTTCAGGTGATGAAGGGTGTGGTTTACATCTCTCTGGCTGACAACATGCTCTATCAGAGCGGTAGCTACGAGGTAAACAGCCGTGCCAAGGAAACTTTGAGCAAGATTGCAAAGATCATCCAGGACTACAAGGATTACGATGTTCTCATTGAGGGTAACACCGATAACGTGCCTGTAAGCACTACCAGTGCCAAGATGAAGAACATCCGCAACAACTGGGACCTCTCTGCTCTCCGTGCTTCTTCAGTAGTTCAGTATCTCCAGGACAACTTCGGTATTAGTCCTAAGCGTATGACTGCTGGTGGTCGTGGTGAGTACAATCCTGTAACTACCAATGATACTGAGGTGGGCAAGATGCGTAACCGTCGTACACAGATCATCATCACTCCTAAGCTCGACCAGTTTATGGACTTGATCGACAAGGCTCCAGAGGATTCTCAGAAGTAATGAAATTCTGAAAGTGATATAAAAGAAGTGACCTCTCCTTCGTTCATTAGAAATTGAACGATGGAGAGGTCTTCTTTTTAGTATTGTCTCCTTAATAAACGGTAAAATGAAAAATATTTCTTGTAATCAAAAACAAGTTCTAAACATAATTAAACTGGTGCTAATTTGCTCCTTACTCATGATATTGTTATGGGTCGGTAAGTGGCTGGTGCGTATCTTCTGGTTTGATACTTTTGTTGTTCCTTGTTCCTAGTAATTCTATGATGCCAACCTTGCAACCAGGTGACAAGATAATAGCAGATAAACTTTGTTTTGGTGCAAGAATCTATCGAAATTTCCATTTTGACAAACAAGGGGTTGAATTACAGTGCTTTAGAATGAAAGGTATGGGGGATTTGAGACGTAATGATGTCTTTGTGTTTAATAAACCAGTCATTAATCATCATATTACGTTTGTTATCAATTATGTGTATTGCAAGCGCTGCATCGGCTTGCCTGGTGATTCTGTGAGCATTCGCAATGGTTATTATCGCAATAATAATGATAGGGGTGTCTTGGGCTGCAGAGAGAATCAAACTGTTTTGCGTGAGATGCCAGATACATTGATCTCTCCTGAAGTAATGTGTGCGATGCCGTACGATGAACATTTGCCGAAGTGGACGATTAAAAATTTCGGGCCTTTGTATATTCCCCGTAAAGGGGATGTCATAACGATTACCCCCAAAGAGGCTGTACTTTATCTGGCAATTTTAGAGTGGGAATTGAAGGGTAAAATCACAATTGATTGGGAGAAAAATAAAGTTTTTGTCAAACACAAACTTCTGTCTCGCCACACGTTCCTTCATGATTATTATTTTGCCGGTGGTGATAATGTAGTAGATTCTCATGATTCTCGTTATTGGGGCTTGGTTCCAGACATCTATATTATTGGTATTGTAAAGCGTATAGAGTATTCAAAAGCTAGAGTAACTGGTAAGTACGATTGGAGACGCTTTCTGCGTTGCGTAAAGTGAATAAGTGAGTTTGAAAAAACTCACTTATTCATATTGATTACAATTGGGATTGCCAAATCTCATAGGTGTAAAAATTGTAGTAAAGAGTTAGATAGAGCTTTTATTGTTATCAAACACTTTTTATGGTCTTGTTATAGATAAGCTGCCTAATTGGCAAATTACTGGCTCAGGGGAGATTGTCCGTGGATAAGACAACCTCTCCTGAGCCCTGATTATGGTAGTCGAGGACGGGCTAAAAGCCCCCAAGTACCTAAGTGTCCCCAAGAGCGTAACGTTCTTGAAAAACTAAAAAGAGTGAGTTATGGACTTATGCCTCACCCGCTTTGGGCTTTCAGCCCGTTTTTAACCATACAGGTTGAACTTTCTTCTATGAACTGCTTAAAAGATTCATAGTTTTCTCTTACGTGAAAAAGTTTTTTTTTGAAAAAAAGTCTCATAGTCTCATCTTTAGCTGAAAATATTGACTTAAAGTATTGGTATATAATGAGATAAAAAGAATGAGACTTCTCTATTCTGAAGTCGATAAGTCTCATTAATGTATCATAGAAGTCTCATTATTTTACTTTTTCTTTACGAGAAACTTCGTTCCATCTGCAAATTTCTTGTGTTTCATGGTCACCCTCACCTGCTGCACATCGAAATAACTATTTTCGCATTGTTTTCCTGTCTCCACTTGGCTTCATCTACAAATGAAGAGACTTCATTCATGGCTTTCATGTGACTCTAAGAATCTTAATGTTTTCTTTCATTCCTCCTTTATGTAATCTCTTGCCCAATATTAGTCCCAACGTATGGGCATTCATTGCCCGCAGTACGGGCACTTGTTGCCCAGCGCTTGTTCTGTGGATGCCCACTTGATGGGCTGTGGATGCCCATGCGACGGGTATGGTGGGACCCGCTAATGGGTGACTTTTGCTATTTTTGCGATTTCTTCATCAGGAATCATTCTAAGAATATCCCATGCATGTACCTTTATTTTGCCCATATTTACTATTTCCTATTGTTTCTATCTACCGGCAAAGGTAGAAAAAATAATTGAAACATGCAAATAAATAACTGATTATTAAGTGGTTGTAAATATTAAAAAATCTATCAACCACTTATGATTTGCAATCCGGCGTTAAAAATGCCCTAACCTATTTAGTGTTCGCTGAATTAATGTTAAGCATCTAATGATTAGATATTTATAACACTTTTAGCTTGGCTATTTCACTAAAATTTAGTATCTTTGTCATGTTAAAGAGAATAATTAGTGTTCACTGAATAATGTCTAAAAGTTAATTGATAGAATGAAAAGAATATTGTTATCAAATAAAAACTGTATAAATGTGCTTTTGGGGTTGATAGTATCATTATTTGTTGCATGTACTTCAAAAGAGAAGCAACGGTTGCTGCAAATAGAGAACGTGTTGGAGGAATCCCCCGACATAGCTTGGGCTATGTTGAGTCAAGATGAAAATCGTCTTTCTAAATACTCCAAATCAGACAGAATGAAATATTTGTTGCTTCGAACAGAAGCAATGAATAACCTTAATTCCGCAACACTATAATTTAACTTTATTTATAAGTTCCTGAGCAACAAAAAGTTGCCCAGGATTTTGCCGTGTCAGATTTTTCACTTATCTTAGTGTTGCAATTAGAAAACAAGCGAAAATCGTAACAAGACATGGCAAAGGTACAAATAAAATCTGAGAAACTCACACCTTTTGGAGGAATTTTTTCAATCATGGAGAAATTTGACTCCATGCTTTCACCCGTTATCGACTCAACACTGGGTCAGAGATGCAGCAGTATCATCGGAT
>NZ_QSIG01000050.1:0-20715 GCF_003468525.1 Prevotella sp. AM34-19LB
TGGTCATCAAGTGTCACTCATTTCAAATTATAAACAAATATTTTTGAGTTCGGGTCGTCCACGATTGTAAACAATTGAGAATCGTCATTTTTCACAGCCAACGTAAAGGCGGCTTTATCCAAATGATAAACATCTTTCAGATTGCCTTGATAATCGTATTTATAGACATAACTAGCAGTAGGCATAGGGGCATTAAAATTTTCTTTTTCTCCAGAATATAAGGCATAAACGTAGTTGTCGGAAATTGACGCATCCAAGAAGCCAAGACCATCCTGCAATTGATAGTCATCGTTTTTCACTTTAAAGTTCATTGGCTTCACAACAGCATCCTTACGATGAACCAACGTACCATTCTTTATATCATAAAATCTCAACACACCCGCAGCATAGGAAAAGTTCACTAGTATTTTTTTATTCGAAGACACAACAGAACGTCCCAAATTAGCCATTGCAGAAATTATTTTATTAGAAACCTTTTCCTTATTTGGCAAATAAGTGCCATAATTGGAATGCTTTTTGAGAGAATCATTTAACAGATCAAATTTATGATTTTCAAAAATTCCCAAAGCTGCATACCCTTTTCCTATATTGTTTATACAATAATAGCGATCATTTGACTTCAACTTGTCTATTTGCGTAGGATTACTATTATTTGCTAAATTGCCAAAGTCATACTTTAAAAGTTTACCTTTACCTAAATCATACACATAAAGCCACGTTTCTTCATTATCTTTCAACAATTCAAAATTCGAGACTTCCAACACCTCGTCTCTTGCCTCTCCTTTAGGAGCCAATTGATATTTGAGTTTACCTGTTTCCATATTAAATACTTTTATCATTCCTTTTGCATCTTTAAAATCAGAAACGATAAAAGAGTTCTGCCCTACAGCTAAAGCCATAGGCAAACTTACTTCAACAGAGTTTTTTTGAACACACTCTAATTGCTTTACATCGGTATGTTCTTGCTTACATCCCCATACAGCAATCAAAGCAGCACAAACACTCACGCTAAAATAACTTTTCTTCATAAATAATCTTTTTTAATGCCAAATGCCACTTTAAAATCAAAGAGGCATTTGACATATTTTCATAATTGGTATTGCCAAATTTCATGGGCGTTACTTTTTGTATTCATAGTAAAGAGATAGAGGCATTTATTGTCATCAGAAACCTTTATGTTGTAGCCAACTTTGTCTAGTATGATATGGCGTAAAAGCTTCCCATCCCAGTCATACACCTCTACCTCATTGCCAAATTGAGACTCCATATAATTCTTCGGCTCTTGTCCTTCCTTATTTTTCTCTATCAAAAAACATATATTGCCTTTTGGTTTGCATCCATTCTAAGAGATTTTCCGCTTATCTTAGTGGGAGCATAGTTTCCGTCAGCAATCTCTTTGTAATCTAATTTCTCAGAATATAGTTCCTTCTCTACTTCAACATTGCCCTCATCTATCTTAAATAGGAAAGCATAACGTTCCCATCCGCACAAATACAAGAATTTATCTTTGTTTCTAAAAATACTCGCATTGTCCGTATAAACGGAATGCTTTGCCAAACCTCCCTTTTGATTTTTGTCTTTTGGCCAATAGTTTAAGGGGGTTAACGTTGATTTTTTAAAATTCACAACCGTAAATATATGTTCTATTTGGCTATATGGAGCACCACATATCAAGAATGTAGAATCTGAAAGCATAATATAATTACCAGGAATATATCTTAGAGCTGGCAACTTAGTCAAATCATAGCTTTCATCAATCTTATAATTTCCATTAAGCCATTTTGCTTGTGCAACTCGTGACAATGAGTATATTTTATTCCCATTGGAAGAACAATTAAGCACATACAGACTTTTGTCTGACGAAACCGCAAATGCCGTTTTGTCATATTCTCCATGTCCAGCACCTCTCATAAATGCAAGGGTTTTGGTCTTAAGTGAGTCTCCTTTCTGAACAGAAACATTAGTATTAAATTTGTTAGAAAATGAACTCAAAAGCCAAACACTATCTGCAAGAATGCTAGGATTAGCACCTGCATTTAAAGAATCTGTAACCATAAGTTCTCCCTGCAAGTTTTCTGTTTCCACATACTTTTGCTCAGAAGAACAAGATATAAATCCTAAGCACAAGCCTATGATTATCAAATTATTTTTTAAAAATCTCTTCATTTGCATAATTTATTAATTAAGAGATATGAAGAATCTCTCCTCCATATCTCTATTATTTACAACTTTACGCCTACACTTTTTGATGGTCATCAAGTGTCACTCATTTCAAATTATAAACAAATATTTTTGAGTTCGGGTCGTCCACGATTGTAAACAATTGAGAATCGTCATTTTTCACAGCCAACGTAAAGGTGGCTTTATCCAAATGATAAATATCTTTTAGATTGCCTTGATAATCGTATTTATAGACATAACTAGCTGTAGGCATAGGAGCATTAAAATTTTCTTTTTCCCCTGAATATAAGGCATAAACGTAGTTGTCGGAATTTGCCGCATCCAAGAACCCTAGGCCATCCTGCAATTGATAGTCATCATTTTTCACTTTATAGTTCATTGGCTTCACTACAGCATCCTTACGATGAATCAATGTTCCATCCTTTATGTCATAAAATCTCAACACCCCTGCAGCAAAGGAAAAGTTCACTAGTATTTTCTTATCAGAAGACACAACCGAACGTCCAAAATTAGCCATTGCATCAATCATTTTATTAGAAACCTTTTCCTTGTTTGGCAAATAAGAGCCATAAATGGAATACTTTTTTAGAGAATCATTCAACAAATCAAATTTATGATTTTCAAAAACTCCCAATGCAGCATACCCTTTTCCTATATTGTTTATGCAATAATATCGATCATTAGACTTCAACTTGTCTATTTGTGTAGGACTATTATTATTTGCAAGATTGCCTAAGTCATACTTTAAAAGCTTGCCTTTCTCCAAATCATACACATAAAGCAACGTTTCACCATTATCTTTCAACAATTCAAAATTCGAGGCTTCCAACACCTCGTCCTTTGCCTCTCCTTTAGGAGCCAATTGATATTTGAGTTTACCCGTTTCCATATCAAACACCTTTATCATTCCCTTTGCATCTTTAAAATCAGAAACGATAAAAGAGTTCTGCTCTACAGCTAAAGCCATAGGCAAACCAACTTCTACAGAGATTTTTCTAGCACACTCTAATTGCTTTACGTTGGTGTTTTCTTGCTTACATCCCCATACAGCAATCAAAGCAGCACAAACACTTAACACTAAAATAACTTTCTTCATAAACATTCTTTTTTAATGCCAAATGCCACTTTAAGATTAAAGAGGCACTTGACATAATTAATATTACTCCGATACAGTTCGATAAAAACGATGATCAACATGTCCTGAAGTGCAGATTCTTGTTAAATAAAGCTTACAATCTTCATTTTCATTTTCGCCATCAGAAAGAGCCTCTACATTTGCTAGTTCCAAACTACTCTCCAAAGAATCATCGTTAAAAAGATGATTGCTTTCCACTGCCATTAAGCCAGCTATCGCCAGACAGAATGCACCAATAAAAACTTTCTTTTTCATGACACAATTAATTTAGAATTTCACATTTAGATATTTACTGTACTCTTATAAATATCCATTATTTTTTTATTCGCTATAGGACTACCTATAAGAATCACCTTACCCTCTGTATTTAACAAGAAAGAATGGTATTTATTCTCCTTAGGCAAATCCTTGTTATTCTTTTTGAAAGCAAAAGCCGTATCCACATAAATAGAACTTTGCAAATCCGTAATTTCTAGCTCCACATTCACATCCTCCATATCTTTCTTTTTGGGAGCCAAGATAAAAACATAATCTATATCAAGTTGTTTTTTCTTTGCCTCTGCTATCAAAGGATTCCAAAAACGAAGTTTGCTCAAAGCGCACGAGCTGCATTCTGCAGAATCTACATAAACAACCATCGTGTACTTCTTATTCAACTTGCTCAATGGATTACGCCGACATTCCATCTTGTCAAGGCACAATTCTATCGGACGAGATTTCATTTCCTCTATCTTGTCTCTCACTTGTTCCTTCTCTGACTTACATCCAAAGAAGAGCAAGCATATCATCATACCTATTATAGATAGTTTAGCCTTCATCTATTTTTTAGTTTAAAATTGTTCTTGTTGTTTGCAAAATTAGTAAAAAAAACACTTAACTTCCAAATATCAGCAGTACATTTAGTACACTATCTTTTCTACTTCAGTAAACTTACACATCACAACTAGCAACAAATCAATATATTAACATAAAAAGTACATTTAATACATCCTTCATTCCAATGCCTTAATAAAAGCATCAAACTTCTTTATATTATCAGACTTAAACAATAGCAGAACTAATTTCTTACGCTTATTGGTAACACTCTGCTTTGAAATACCCAAAAGACTCGCAATCTGAGAAGGGGAAAAAGAAAGTCTTGTCAGCAAGCAAATTCTAAACTCATCATCTAAGATTCCGTCAAACAAAGACATTCTTTGCCAAAACGCAGGCAGATTTGCCTCAATCAATTTCTGCAAGTCTTTCCATTCACTAGCAGACGGTTTCTTACCAACATTAGCATATTCTTGGAAAGTCAAAACCACCTTGGATTCCATAAACGTGTTCTCTTTTTTCCATTTGTCTTCATTCTCATTCGTTTCATAGACACTCAACATACCATTCAGATTTTCCAACTTTTGTTTTAGAAACTTCACTTCCTTTTGGGTTGAATACAATTCTTTCTTGGTAGCACCATATAGAGTTTGCATCTTTAGACTTCTTGCCTTCATTTTACTTATTACAATAAGTAAGACTACTATCATCAAGAAAGACGTAAACAATAAGCCTTTCCAAACATCAAATGTCACCATCAACCCGAAAAGCAGGTTTATATAGCATTTATTAAATAATATCATAATCAATTTCTTTACATATAAAAACACAAACTACCGCTTCCCTTTCTCCCCAAACTTGCAAAAGATAGGCATGATGAATATCAGCGCAGGGAGAGAGAAGAGTAGTCCTCCCGTCACTCCCGTGGCAAACGAGAACCAGAATGGCTCGTCCTTGCCATCCATGAAAAACGGAATCAGCCCCACAATCGTAGAAGATACCGTCAAGAAAATAGGAATAATCTTGTGATTGAAGGCTCTGACATAATCCCTTATCTTGCCACGATGCGACAAGCGATGCATATTGTTATATTGACTCAAAATGTAAATGCCCGAGTTCACGACTATACCAATCAGCAACACCAAGGAGGCGAAGCCTCCGCTGCCAAAAGGAATTTCCGTAAAACAGAAAGTAAGGAAGCTGCCTATCAACGCCACTGGAATGACGGAAACTATCACCAACGACTGGCGAACTGACTCAAACTGAATGGCACAAATAAAGAAAACGATCACCACTATCAAGAAAAGCAACCAATAATTGGATTTCTCATTGATAGACCTGTGGTAAGAAGTATTCTCGCAACGATACCCCACAGGCAAAGTCTTATTGAAATACTTGAGCACTCCGTCTATATACTCGGATGAGTAGGTATAAGAACCCATCACATTGAATGCCACATTCAGCATATACTCCTGGCTTTTCTTAGGAATGACATTCTTCGCCTCACGGCGTTCCATCTTCATCGCCTCTGGCACAAACAGCTCACTTGAGTCCACCTTCACCTGCTCGTTTTCCACATGCCACAAGTCAAAAGACGTTTGAGGCAAGGGCTTGAGATATACGTCAGACTCTATGTTGTTATCCTTATAATACCCTACATAGCTAGACATCAAGATATTTTCCAGCGATCCATGCGCATCATCCACATCCACCTGATAAAGAGCCATTTGCTCCTTCTTGTAGTCCATGAAGAATTCAGGCTCTTGGTTTTCAAAGCCCGGAGTCTCAATGGTCAAGTCCTGCACACGTGGATTTTTTCTCATATAGCGGCACACGTCCTCTGCCAGACGATAGAGCTGGTCGTAATTATAGCCAGAAAGCGTCAAGCGATTGCTGCGATACAGCAAGTTCAGGGCATTGCTAAACCCTCGCTCGCTCACGCCATAAGTGCTCCAGTCAGCGCCGCCAATTGTTATCACCTTGCCTATCACCTCATTTTCCAGGCGATATGGGAAAGAGGTCTTGTCAACACCCTGTTTGAAGTGAACAACGATTTCGCCATTTCTCTTATCAATGCGAGTGACAAACTCCTTGATTTCCTTATATTTCTTCAGCGTTTCCTCCACAATCATCATCTTGGGGTTAAGCTGCACGGCTGTACCGCCCACAGGCATCTGTGCTCGGATGTGCAATACCTTTTCCTCATTCTCATCACCCCGGCGGCTATCCTCGTCCAAATAATCGGCAAACATCTGCACAGTACCGCCCAAATACTTAGACAGCAAAGGCTTGTATTTATCCACGAAAGTAGAGTTGCCCAACGTTTGGTTATAAAGCGCATCATACCAAGGCAAACGAGCCTCATCCGCCTGTTCCATTCCATACGCTTCGTCATCCGTCCCCAACCGATCTGGCAAAAATTGGAAAGGAATGCCGAACGCCAACACCAACAAGACATAATACACCCATTTACGGCGGGAGGTGAATGCGATATAACGGCTGTAGAAGCGATTGCACCTAACGACCACCCTGCCCAACCTGAGATGTTGCCTTTGGCTGCTATATTGCCAACGGTCGATGATGGCTGGCACAAAAAACAACGCCACGACCAAAGACACCACCAGATTGATGATGACTATCCAAGCGAAATCGTACAAGTCTTGCTGCAATTCCTTAGGAAGGAAAAAAATGACCACCATAGACCCTATCGTGGTGAGCATAGCCGCCAACAACGACAAGAAAGCCTTGCGGTTGTGATAATAACCATAATGATCGACCATCACAATCGTAGAGTCAATGATAAGTCCTAAAGAGACGGTGATTCCTGCCAAGGAATAAATGTGCAGCTTGATGTCGAACAACCAAAACACGATGATGGCTATCAACAGATTGGCAGCCAATGTGGAAGCAACGATAGCCAGATATTTCCAGTCTCGGTTGGTAAGCCAGACAAACACCAGCAGGATGGCAAGCGACATCAATGTCCTTCTCAGCAACTTCGACATCTCCTCTCGCTGTTGCTTGGCACTGTCATACGACAACTGGAAATACACCTTCTGATGAATGCCAGCCTTCAGCTGCTCCATCTTCTCCTGCACGACATCCGACATCCTCACGGTCTTGCCATCCGAAGGAATATAAACGTTGATATATACCGTGTTCAAACCATTTACCCGATAATAGCTGTCGGGATCCTGGTTCTTCACTTGCACGGCAGCTAAATCGTTCAGATAAACCACCTTTCCATCTATGTTTTTCAAAGGCATCTCACCCAAAGGTTTTCCAAACAACTCGGTGGTGAGATGCAAGGCTATCTTCTCTCGGTTTCCCTGAGCCGTCGTGTTCATCACCGTACCGATGATTTCATCCTGCCCCATATAGTTGCGTATGCCATCCGCAATGTCATTCGACGTGATGCCGTAGGCAGAAAGTGCCATAGGGTCATAACTGATTTCCACGTATGTATCTGTCGTGCCTGTCACTTCCACCTTGTTAACGCCATCCACAGCTTCCAATTGCCTGACCACATTCTCCTTCACAAAATTCTTAATCAACTCAGGCTGTATGTCGGCATTCACCAGATAAGTCAGCAATAGCTTCTGGGCATTGTGCGAAGCCATGCCACTGACCACCTCGCCTCCCATCAGCGTAGGATAAGAAACACCCTTCGGCAATCGTTCGTGCGACTGTCGAAGCAAGGAAGAAATTTCGAACCTGACGGAGGACACATCCACATTCTCCTTCAGATTGACCACGATTTCACTTTTGCCAAAATAAGACTTGGAAGAAACACTCTCCACCCCTTTCAGCGCAGACACCATTCCCTCTATCGGCGAGGTGAGGTTCTGCTCCACCACCTTTGCCGACACATGAGGCCACTCGTACTTGATGGTCATACGTTTGCCCTGTCGTGGTGTCGGTTCCGTTCCCACATCAATAAGAGGAGCCAACGCCACGCCAATAATCATCAAGATGACGAAAGTCAATATCACACTAAAAGAGGATAGTTTCATCGTATATCAATTTTTCATTTTATCTGTATTCTTTCTATATTTTGAATAATAGAGGATTGGCACAAAGAAGATGCTCACCAAAGTGCCTACCACCATGCCTATGAGGATGGTTAGCGACAAAGGGAATTGCATGTCGGCACCGATGGAGCCTCTCGACATAAATGGCAACAAAGAGAAAATGGTGGTCAGCGAAGTCATGATGATCGGCATCAGGCGTTCATGCCCCGCCCGCCCTATCGCCTCCATCAGCGGCATTCCTTCACGTCGATGATGGTTGATGGTGTCGATTTTCAAGATAGAGTCGTTGATAACGATACCCGCCATCACGATGACACCCGTCATCGACATAATATCGATAGACATACCGAGCAACCACAATATCAGCAACACGCAGAACACATCCAGCACGATTTCCGACAAGATGATGGCTGGCTGTATCATACTCTCAAACTGTGCCGCTAGAATGAAATACAAGAGCAGCAAGGCAACGACCAAAATCCAGACCAAGCCCATGATCATCTGCCGACTGGAGAAATAGTCGCCACTGGCAACAATTCTCACATCATCATGCTGGACCTCGTATTGCGACACGAAATTCAAAATCCGTCTCACCTCCTTACCAGAGGCTTGTATGTCAATAGGTTGGTACTCGCCCCCCTCCGAGCCATACAGATGTTTGTAGTCATACACCATACGCTCCTTCAGCAACAGGCTCAAAGGTATGCTCACCCCATCCCTGGTATCTATGGAAGATGCCAATATCGACTCCCGGTACGCCTTCGACGAACCTATCACCACCGGTACGCTTCCCGCACCTTGGTTGATACGCAAAGCCTCGTTGGTTCCCGATATTTGGCGCAACCTATCACACAGTTGGGTATATGAGATGCCATAAATGGTCATCTGTTCCACATCAGCCACCAACTGCAAATTCTCCTCCGTCACAACAGGTGGAATCATCACTTCAGGGAAATGCTGGCGCAAACTGTCGGTGAAAGCCATAGCCTGCGACACCGTAGGGCGATGCCCCCCAGCGTCTTGCAACTTCAATCGCAACTCAGGTTCCCCAGAAGAGAATATCATATCGAACAGGTTGCCCGAAGGAGAGAACGAGACAGACGCATCGGGATAAGCCTCAGCCACATACGACTGCAATCGCTTCTTGGCTTGCAAGAACTCATCCACCGACTCACACTTAAAATACACCAATGCCTCGGAAGAGGTAATGTCTTGGGTATGGAACAGCAAAAAGTCTTGCGTACCCACCATCGAGGTTGTCGCTTCCACCCCTTTCTTGCAATGCTCCAGCACTTGGCTGATTCTCCTATCGTTCTCTTGCACCGAGATGCCCGCATTCCAATCCACATACATGATGGCATCCGTATAGCTCACCTCCGGCATTTGTCTTTTCTCGGAGATTAAAAACATCACCACGAGTCCCGGGGCAGAGAGCAAGAACAAGAAGAGACAGAGGCGCAAATGAGCAAACATCCAGCTCTGCGTCTTCTCATACCAGCGTAAAATCGCCCGATTCGTTTTCGTCACGTTTTTCTCGTCATCTGCCACCAAAGCCTCGCCCTTCTCAAGCTTGCGCTTGTGCACCTTTTGATATAGCACCTTGAAATATACAGGCAGCACGATCATACTTACAGCCAACGACGCAAAAAGGGCTATGGCAATGCCCATACTCTGGTCGTAGAACAAAGCACCCGTCATTCCACCGATAAAAATCAACGGCACGAAAACACTGCAAGTGGTCAATACAGAACTCAACATCGGCGTAAACACCTCTGCGGTTCCCTGGCATATCGCCTCAGCCATGGTATTGCCACCATGCATTTTCTGCAAGATGTTGTCTATCACAATGATGGAGTTATCCACAATCATACCCACACCCAGAATCAATCCCGACAAGGATATGATGTTGAGGGAGATGCCCAACAACTTGAATGCCAACAGCGTGATGAGCAAAGACAATGGGATGGACAATGCCACCAACATAGCCAAGCGCCACTTACGCATAAAGAACAACAAGACCAACAAGGTAAAAAAGGCTGCCGCCAAAAGGTTCCACTCCAAATTGTTGATAGAATAAGACAACAATTCCGTTTGGTCTCTAGTTATGTCAAATTCCAAATCAGGATAAGTTTTCTCCAGGTCGGCAATCACATTGTCCACCTCGCTCTTCAGCTCATCCATCTGTGCATCATTCTGCTTGATGATGCACAAGGTAACGCAATTCTTCCCATTATGCCTGACGATGTTTCTGCGTAAGGCAGGATGCTCCTCTATCTTACACAAGTCCTTGAGCTGGAGCATCCGCCCCTCATGGTTGATATAAACATTGCGTACATCATCCACCGTCAAAATCTGACTGTCGAAATGCACATTATACTGGTAAATGCCATCAGCCACCGTAAGGGCAGACAATCGGATGTCATTCTCAGCCAAGGCTCGCTGCAACTCCTCCACCGTGATGCCCAAAGCCGCCAGTTTGTCCGCATCAGGCACACACTGAATCTCGGAGGTAGTCAGTCCGCTCATATCCACCATGGCTGTGGACGGTAACTGCTCCAGGCGACGGCACACCACATTTCGGGCAAAGTCGCTCAGTTGGGCAAACTTTGCCGAAGCCTCCTGCCCCGATGGTTCACCACGGAAAGAGACGTTGAGGAAAAAGGCAGGAATATCCGAAGCACTCGCCTTGATGACCTTGGGACGAACCACATCCTTCGGCATATTTCCCATCGCCATGTCGATTTTCTCATTCACCTCGATGAAAAGCATGTCGATGTTGGCACCAGGCTCAAACTTCAACAAGATATTTCCCACATCCATTCGAGAGTCTGAGCTGATGCTCTTCACGCCCGACACTTGCGCAAGCTGCCCCCTAAGGGGAGCTATCACACGTTTTTCCATCTCTTGCGCAGAGCAACCTGGCATACTCTCCTGCACGGTAATCTGCGGAATGTCTATGTCGGGCATCAGCGATACGGGAATGTTCTTGATGCCGACGATGCCAATCACCACCAGGGCAATCAGTATCATCGTTACCGCCACCGGACGGTGAATCAAATACTTAATCATAGGCGTTGACAGTTTTTATCTCTTCTTGATTTTCACCTTCGTTCCATCAGCCAGATTCAGGTTGCCGGAAGTGATGACCACATCTCCCGCATGCAACTCCGTCTCCTTGCGTTCGCAGCCCTTGATGGCGTATGAGCCAATGTTGCTATAAGCGATATCCACGTATGTCCACACAGCCTCGCCATCCTTGTAGAGAAAGACCACATGATAGCCATCACGTTCCACCACAGCATCCTTAGGCACCACAAACGATTGAGCCACATCATTCTCTATGATAACTTTCACATTCATGCCATCGAGCATTTTCCCCGAAGGATTAGGAATGCGAGCCGTTATCTTGATGAGTCCCTTCTCGCTCACGGTTGGGTTGATATTTGTTACCGTACCCGCATACTGAGCCGTCTCGTCAACAAAAGGACTCACTATCACCTTCTGCCCCTTGTGGATATTCTTGATTTCAGCCTCCAACACACTAAACTCCACATCGAGTTGCGTATCGTTGATGACTGTGCAGAGCTTATCCAAACGTTGGTTGCGCTTATTTTCCAAATCGGCGATTCTTCCGGCAAAAGGAGCCACAAGCGCACATTTGTCCATACTGTTGCGAGCCGACTGCAACTGGTATTGGGCCAGATAATACCCCGATGCCACCTTGGCACGGTGCATCACATCAGCAGGCACGTTGGCAGAAATGCCATCATATCCCAATCCGATGAGCCTGTCGGCCAAATCTACCTTTGCCTTTTCCAGTTGCTTGGTAGCCTTCTCCACTTCCAGAGCGGCGTCGCCACCATCGGTTTTGGCTATCAATTGTCCCTTAGCCACCCTGCAGCCATTATGCACATACACCCCCTTCACGATACCTCCATCGGTAAAGGCAAGCTCGCATTTCTCGATAGCCCTCAGCTTGCCATTGCATATCAACTGGCGATGAAACGTCTGCCGATGTAATTTTATCGTATCCACATAAACATCAGTAGGAATACTTTCAGCGTTTACCATTTTTTCTTCCTCCGCATTCGTCTTCTGTCGGCAAGAGGAGTTCAATGCCGACACCACGATAAGCGCAGCCCATATCACATTTTTTATTTTCATCTTCATTATTTTCCGTTTGTTTGAACCAATTTATCAAAATCAACCGTTAAGTCTTGATGCTTATCCCAGTCGTACAGGGTGTATTTACGCAATGTATAATAATAAGACCAATACGCCTGAAGTTGGCTAATATATTGCGACTTAGCGGTTTCTAGTTCTTGGATGGCAGTATTGATCTCCGTAACGGATATATTGCCAGTCTCAAATCTTTTTTTGGTAATCTCATATCTCTCGTTGGATATTTCCTGCGCACGCATTGAAGTGCGGCATTGTTCTGATTGGAAACTGAATTGCAAGATATCTCGCTTTATCTTTTGCACATAATCTTGATCAGCCTGTTCCTTCATAGTTTTAGCTAATTCTAGTTTAGACTTCGCCACCATCACCTTTCCCTTTTGCACGCCCCAGTCGAAAATAGGCAAGGTCACCGTCAGTCCTATGATTTCATTGTCTCGCAGATGACTATAAGCCGCAGCGAAACCATCCGCTGTGCGATTGAAGCCCACCTCGGCATTCAGCCTCATCTGGATACCCTTGGCAGATTTTGCCTGAGCCAGGTTTTGCTGCGCCGTCAACACAGAGATTTCCTGAGTCAAGGAATGTGAAGAATTATCCCACGCCTTTCGCAACACCTCGTCTGCATTCAGCACCATATCGGCAACATTGGCTGGAGGAATGAGTTTTGCATCCTCATAATCCGTCACACGAAGATAGGAAAAGAGGTCGAACATATTGTCATCCATCTTTATCTTCGAGTTGTTGACCGCTACCTTGGTATTCAGCTTCGACAATTCCAGTTGCAGCAGGTCGCTCTTGGTAATAGTGCCTAAGTTAAGACGCTTCTCTGAAATCTTATACAAAGCCTCCAAATCCGAGTATTTGCTCACATTTTGGCTATAGTCTGATTGGGATGATATGGCTTGGAAATAGAGCGTAGCCACCTGGATGGCGATGTCCTCCATCTTTTCCAAATATACTTTCTTGGCTTTTTCATACTCCTTAGGCTCCGTTTTCTTTCGCCATTTCAATTCGTTGTACGACCTCAGCGGCTGGGAATAAGACAGGCGCAAAGGCAAAGTGTTATAGGTAGTCAACTTGTAATCAAACTGGTCGAGTCGATAAAGGTAAGACTGCAGCGACAAGGTACCTCCCAAGGAAGCCACCTGCTGTTCCACCGATAAAGTCAGCGAGTTTGTGAGTGAATTATTATCCACGTAGTTGATTTTACCATCCTCAGAGTTTCTTGCCTCCACCCTGGAGTGGTCGAAGTTCATGAGACCTCCCGTCAGACTCACCGAAGGCAGCAGTTCTGCCCGAAACGACTTGTAAGCCCAATAGCTAGACAAAAAGCTGAAGCGAGCCAACTGAGCATCATAGGAATTCTGTTGAGCGATAAGGATAGCATCGTTCAAGGAAATTACTTTTTGTGCTCTTGCCGTCAAGCCAACACATAGTAACAATAGCAATATGATTTTTTTTCTCATACTCGTCATTGTTTAGTTTTACGATTATAGATTTGGTTACAAAAGTACCATTTTATATTGACACTCACAAACTTTTCAGACTTTTTTTTTGCATTTTTTTTCATATCACTCACAGCTTGCGATGACACCTTTGCCTGAAAGTCCAATATTTTCTTAGCAATCACCCTCGCATCCGCTTGCCGATTCAGCTGCTGATACAAGCACATCTTTTGGTAGAGCGGATAAATACGATTCGGCATTTGAACGAATGCTTTATTATAACAAATCTCAGCTTCCCGATATTGTCCTAAATCCCGATGATTGTTGCCCATCAACACCCAAAACATAGGGTCATTGCTCACCAAGAGACCTCTGCGAAGCATCGCATTGCTATCCATCCAATGTTTGTTGGCCCGCAACAAATGCGCATAATCAAACAAGAAGTACTTGTCGTCTTCACATAATGGGAGCAAGCGATTATAATCCTGCAAAAAAGTTTCATGAGTCATCCTTGCCATTGCCTGATAAGACCTATGGGCCTGCAAATGTCGGTTCGCTAAGTGGTAGCACAATCCCATCACGCCACACAACGGCAAGCAGAGCAAAGCTATCTTCCTCCCCGAAAAAGCAACACCCAAGCTAGACCTCTCGGCAGCCTTCGCCATCAATACGACCATAACCATCTGGTAAGGGAACAATTGAAAAGAATAAGAGAACAAGGAGAAGACCACCAATGCGACAGCCCCTCCCAACAACACAACTGAGATCTTTCGCAAACGCCACATCGACACTCCCACAGTCATTAGGCAGAATATCACACCTATCCACCCTTGCTCCACACCGACTTGCAATATGTCACAGAATGCATAGTCGATAACATCGGCATTCATAGCATACGAGACAATATGGTCTTTTGAGGAAAAGAAAGTTTGCAACACCTTGCCATATTCGCCGGCAAAGCTCCCCAGTCCTGTCCCTAACCATCCATTATCCGTCAACATGCCCAAAGAAAGCCTCCAGATGAACGTTCTGCCAAGAGCCGAACCTTGTTTCAAGAAAAACAAGTATGCCCCTATTCCGATTGCCATAAACGTCAAATATACACAGTACTTTCTTATCAAGCCTCTATATTGCCAGCACAACACTACCGCTACAGCCACGATGGCGCTCCTGCTCCGAATCAACGCCAGCATGACCATCCCCACAAAAAGAACAAAGAGATTTCCCTTTATCATGATGGATTTTTTCCATCCACCGAACTGTTGCTCTTTCCTCAGCCAAACGATAGCCATCGCCACTCCCATGGAGATAAAAGCGGTATAAGGTCCTGAATTGAAAAAATTTCCTTTTATTGCAACGGAAGCACTATTATAGCCACCTCCACAAAATTGCCACACCCCCAATAAAAGCTCATATCCACACACCAAAAACAGCGCACTTTCTATAGCTACTGTTCTAACCGCAAAGCCAATGAATAAAAGCCTCAGCATCAGATACAATACGAACAAAGATGTATAGGTA
This sequence comes from Prevotella sp. AM34-19LB, assembly GCF_003468525.1. NCBI lineage: Bacteria > Pseudomonadati > Bacteroidota > Bacteroidia > Bacteroidales > Prevotellaceae > Prevotella > Prevotella sp. AM34-19LB. Next base: position 15,309 of record NZ_QSIG01000050.1, read on the forward strand.
ACAACCTGCCGAGCGCAAGGAACCTCCGATGGCATATAGCCTCGCACTAGCACATACAGCCACCAACAAAACACCAGCAAATCCACCAAATCCAATCGCCAAAGCAAATGTTTATCTCTGCACAAGCCATAAATACAAAAGAATGCGCATAACACACCCCCTATGGCACAACCATACAGCAAGGGTTCAGACCATAACGGAGTCACTGTCTGAACCATAGGGAGCAGACATAGCAGCAAAGGCAAAAATCCTATTCCCTTTCTGATATCGTTATCGAAGCTAAAAAGTTTCACTTATCTGTTTTATTGATACTTATCTGTTTATTTTATATCGTAACTAAACACCTGCTTCCCATTTTCATAGAAAAACACCTGTTCTTCCTTGCCTTGTGTCAAGTCTCGAAGCCAAAACAAGGCATTCTTGGGACCTCGGAAAGCCACTGTCTTGCCTGTAGCTACAGTCTTACCCAATGATACCCATCCTTTGTCACCAGCATAATATAAGAGTTCGTATGTATCGCCAGCACACACGAAATTTCCATCTGTTCGAGGATAGAAATCTACACACCGAATGGAAGACGGAGTATCCAGCTCATAGGTTAAACTTTTATGCTGCTCACTATAAAAGGCTGTCAACATATCATGGTCTGTTACATTCTCTGGTTTATAAGTAGAATCCACTGGTGTAAGCAATTTCAAGACTATAGGCTTCCTACATAAGGAATCCTCATAAATATCCAAATCAGCCAATTCCATTGGCGCTTTTTTAGGAGCATTATAACGCAGATAGCGAAAACAACGCCTATCAGAAACTCGTATCTTCAGATTGCTATAATCCAAAGTATCTCGAAATTCATACAACTTTTTTGCCTGTACAAAATTTCCATCCACGCTTGCCTCTATGCTCGATCCTATGATAGGACGCCAAAGCCTCTCAGCAAACAATTTGCCTAAGGGCATCTTCCTAGACAATACCATATCGACATAACTTCCAGAAATCGGTTTTAAAATTCTGCACTTTCTATTTCCTGAATAAAAAACAAATGGATACCCCACAGGAATACATTTGCCATTAGCAGCATCATAACATATAGGCTGATAAATAAAATTTGGTTCGATATTATCAAACCGCACCTTCTTACCTTCACATACTCCTACATCAATTGGAGTCCAGCCTTGAGGTGAGAATATTCCGAGATAGACTCGCTCCTCTTGCATGTTCAAAGGAATCTCCACATGGTTTTTTCCGAAATAATTATCTGTGACATCATGTCGGAAGAAATTTCTCATTTCTAAAGGTATTTCAGAGACATCTCCAAACTTCCTTACTTGATCTTCTTGCAATCCAAAACAGCTTCTATACACTTTACCTTTCTTACGCCCATCAGAATGAGGAAGCTTGCGTGTAGGCACAAGGTCATCAAATCCGAATTGTATATAACGACCAGTAGTATCTCTTAACGCAAGCCATTGGTGTGAAGTATGATTTGCGTACATAAATGCATCAATAGCCACAGGAATGCCACAAGAGCGCATAGCATACAGCCCGATGTCGCAACTCTCACGGCAAGTACCAAACTTGGTTGAGAACAAGAAAGTCGCCTCAAAATGTGGAGCTGAGAAATGTGAGTAATATTCAATTCTTTGTTGGGAAATATGCTCATTGATTATGCGGCAAGCCTCTACAACATCACTACCACGGTAAAGAGAATCGAGCAAAGAGCCATAATATGCCTTATATAATGACCTCCAGTTTGTTAATGGTTCGTTAGCGATACGATAAGGCAACAACAATTCACAGAAATCCTCAAAACTTAAATGTTTATTCCAAGGATACCTTTTCCAATCATCAAAAGCCTTATCTATGTTGTCTATTAAATAGTCTGCCTTGATAACCTGAGCATCATATACCTTTGGCAATGACTCAAATGGGTAATAACGCCATTGACTTCCTCCAATCTCGCTCATATCACCCACTTTCGGATTCTTGTAGGCCGTTGCTAGTATATTCTTCAAGGAGTCTAACGGAGCACCCTCGTAACTATACCAATGAGGCATATTACGAATCAAGAACTTAGCCGCCTCAAACTTCTGAGAATCATAGTTATAATGTTCCAATACTTTCTCCAATTCCCCACGGTTTTTGCCAGCAAATTCCAAGGCAGACTCTAGCGTTGTTCGCCAGAGTCCACCACAGAACATGCTGCCAAGAGCAACAGGAAGAGAGCTAATAGGGTTTGTTTCATTTCAAATTATAAATATCGGCTATCAACCAGCCATATCGAATTTTCTTTTTTTTTGTAATATTACTTATATAAATATTTTAAAATATAATAGTCACTATTGTCTGTTTCTTTATAAGAAATGTTCACATTGTTATTTTTCAAATGGGAGATGATTCTCTGCAATCTGTTTTTCTCTACAACTGCATACAAACTTGTTTTATCTGCATTTTTTGCAATAGGAAAAACTATCTCTTTGTTAGAAAAACAATTAATTCGTCCAATTTTTCCAGAAGACTTATCGTAAAACAGCATAAACCACTTTTTCATATTACTCCCCTTCTTCATCAAAAAGGAAATATATTTCTCTGTTTCTAATGTCGTGATTGGAAATTCCTTTTCCGTGCTCATTAACAAATTATGTAACCTTTCCTCGTTTTTACCTAAATTATCTACATCAGAAGCCTGTAATCCATTTTTTCCAAATTTTATTTTGTAAGCTTTAGAAAAAACATTTTTTGAATCTTTTATTAAAATGTATGGTTCTTCCACAATAATCTGGGATACATTTGATAAAATAAGATCATCTTTGTTCTGCAATGAAATAATCTCAACTTTCGAGAACAGTTCCTGCTCTGTCATCACTTGAGCCTCATCAAAATCTATAATAGAACAACTTTCTTCATCTGTCCCTTTGCAAGAAACAAATGATAATATAACAATAAATACGATTAAATACTTTTGAATACGCATCATAGAAATCAATATTTAAATTCATAATTCCGGCATTGCTTAGATTTGTAAATTTTCTAAGCAATGCCAAACTACATTTTCAAACTTTTATACTTGACAGCAAACAGCAGAATCCACATATACAACCATCGTGAATTTCTTCCCTAATTTACTTAGAGGGTTACGTCGGCACTCCATTTTGTCAAGGCATAATTTTATTGGTCGAGATTTCATTTGTTCTATATTGTCTCTTACTTGTTCTTTCTCAGACTTACATCCTGAGAAGAACGAGCACATCATTAAGCCTATTATTGGCAACTTTGGATTCTTCATTTTTCCTATCCCTTTAAAGATTGATTTCTCCACGATACATAGTATCGCCATAAATCATATACAAGATAAAGTCACCTTTTAATGTACTAGGAAAAGCCGCATTTGTGCTCCCTTCTGGAGCTGTCAGGCTATAAACAATTTTGTCACCTCTGTATGCATATATCATAATAGGTGCGCTGCTAGACTCAAAAGACAAGAGATTATCCTCTAAAAAGACTTGTGGTGACCAGGGCATTTCTCGCTCCCATGGAATACCAGGCTTAGTTGGGTTTTCAAAAGAGTTGGGTTGCATTTCCACTCTAAGTTTTGTGCCAGCTAAAACATTTCCGTTAAAAAGCAGACACGCATAAATCATTATTAAAAATCTTTTCATTTCATTTTTATTTTTAATTGTTGTTTTATGTCTGCAAAAATAGGGCGAAAAAGCTTAACTTCCAAATATCAGCAGTACATTTAGTACACTATCTTTCAGAAAGAGTTGGATTTATTGCTTGTAACTCACATTAAATCTGCATGTTAGAGCTAAAAGTATATTTAGTACATACTTCATTCCATCTCCTTAATCAATGCATCGAACTTCTTTATATTGTCAGATTTAAACAGCATTTGAACTAGTTTCTTGCGTTTATTTGTAATACTCTGCTTTGAAGCCCCCAGGAGATTAGCTATCTGAGAGGGCATGAAAGAAAGTCTTGTCAGTAGACAAATTGTAAACTCATCATCTAAAATGTCTTCAAACGAAGATAATTTTTGCCAAAAAGCAGGCAAACTAGCTTCAACTAATTTCTGCAGGTCTTTCCATTCACTAACAGTTGGTTGTTTACCTGTATTAGCGTATGCTTGGAATGCTAGAATAATCTTTGATTCCATAAATATATTTTCTTTTTTCCATTTTTCTTCATTCGCATTCGTTTTATAGATACTCAATATCCCATTCAGATTTACTATTTTAGAATCTTTAAGCTTGCTCTCCTTTTTAGTTGATACCAATTCTTTCTTGGTATAATCATATTGAGTTTGTATTTTTTGATTTCTTGCCTTCATTTTTCTTATTACCAAAAGTAATATCACTATCATTAAGAGAGACATAAATAAGGCTTTCCAAACATTTTTCGCTTCTTCTGCCTTTCTCGCAGCTTCTTTTTGACTTTCTGAATAATCGAACAAAGCCTGCACCTTACCTACTTCTTTTGCTGATAGCCGGAAGTTTACGGTGTCATTTGCATCTGCATACAAACGTACATACTTCACCACAGAATCTACCATTCCTTTGTGACTATATATAGACATTAAACCCTTATATCCAGTTTCTAAATTTTCTATATCAGAAGGGTTGTTCAACAATTTGCGATAGCAACATAAAGCAGAATCCAATTGTCCTACCTCTATATAATACCAACCAAGATAATTATAGAAATATTCTGTTCCAGGATATAAAGGTTCTCCTTTTTCATCCAATAGTTTGGACTTTGCAAGATATTCATCGAGTGTTCGCTTGGCTTTTACATAGTCCTTCCTCTTTAAGTAGATTTCCGTCAATGGTATTAAAGTTGCAGCAGCATAATCATCCTTACCTATTTTTTTGTAGTATCGATAAGCCCGAGTTGCAATTTGATAAACCGAATCCATTTTCCCTAGTTGATAGAAAACGCTTATTTTACGTTCTTGTGCACGAACATATCCTAATGTATCATTTGTCATCAATGCAACTAATGCCTTCTTGTCAAGTATCTTCGATTCCATTTGTGGATAACGTTGCAATCTATAGATATCTGCCATTTGTCCATAAACTTTAGACAAGAGGGTGAAGTTACAACCGCTCTTTGTTGTATCTATTTTTGCGACAGCTTCATTATAATATAGCAAAGCCTTGGGACTATTTCCCTTATCACGATATACACAGCCCATTAAATAGTTAGCCCAGGCCTTTTCTCCAGTATTGCCATAAAATGCATAATATTCTAATACATCATTCATATAATTGATGGTATCCATTGCATAAAAGAGTTTATTCCTAAAATCCGCAACTATCATCCAATACACGATTAAGGGTAGATTTATGAGTCGTTAGTAGCAGCTTTCAGTAAAAAGCAACAGCACAACATCAATATGTAGCCACCA
>NZ_QSIG01000051.1:0-19952 GCF_003468525.1 Prevotella sp. AM34-19LB
ATGGGTCAAAAGCTTTCAAATTCAAAGCTTTTGCCCTTTCAGGGCGACCTTGTTTTTTGCCAACATTACCCAGGGCGCTGCCCTGGGCTAGGAGCTTTTGGGCTTTCAGCCCGTCCTCGTCTACCATTATTTAGACTTGTAACACACCCTCACTTTCTGATATTTTAGAATTTCATTTTATAGACGTTGGTTTCTCTCTTTTCGAAGCCCAGGCTCTGATAGAGCTGGTTGGCAACGACACGGGATGGGCGCGAGGTGAGCATCAGCGTTACCTCTCCCTTCTTCCTGCACTGTTCCATCACCTGCAGAATCATCAGCTTGCCATATCCCTTGCCGCGAAAGTTTCTATCCACCACCACATCTTCTATCCATGCCTTCCATCCGGTAGGGCACTGATAAAGGCAGAGGGTGGTCATACCGATGAATTGTCCATCGGATTCCAAGACATAGAGATGACTTTGGGATGAGGAGAGCAAGGTGTTCAATTCTTCCTCGGTGATAGTATGTACGCTATCACTCAACTGCGACAATAGGTTATTGATACTTGCCAAATAACCTGGTTTCATTTCTGTTAATTCTATCAATCTAGGTTCTTTCATGGTGCAAACTTAGCACTTATTTAGGAGATTGCCAAGAAATGTGGGGAACATTTCATTTTTTTAATAAAAGAAGAAAGGGTGTATCATTATTCATCGGATTACGCGGAATAAACGGAACTTTAACCACCTTCCTCGGATTACGCACGGATTTTAAACGGAAACTCGACCTCACGGTCGTGGCGATACCCCCTAAAGCCGGAGCACTACGGCACTAGTCCAATGGCCGCAAGGCCAAAGCCGTTTAAATTCCGTGCGTAATCCGTGGAGCAAGAATGTTCCGTTAGCTCAGCGTAATCCGATGAAGAAAATCGATGAAAAAAAGAGGGTGTGTCATGTACTTTTGTCACACCCTCTTGTATTCTTACTTCCAAGGATTCTCGGTTGGATAAGGCAGGCTAGCTGGCTGGTTGTAAGCGATATCCTTGATGCCAAGATACTTGAATACCTCGAACAGGGTCTTGCCTACGTGAGAGAAAGCTACGGCTCCGTGGTGTGGATAGCCCTTCTGAACCAAGACGTGACGATAGAAGCGGCCCATCTCGTTGATGGCGAAGATACCGATACCACCGAATGAACGGGTAGGAACATCGAGAACCTCACCCTCTGCGATGTAAGAACGGAGGTTACCCTCTGAATCGCACTGCAAGCGATAGAATGTGATATCAGATGCAGCGATGTCACCCTCCAAAGTACCACGGGTGAAGTCTGGTGTACCACCATTCTCCAACAAGCGGTTCTGAATCAACTGATACTTGATCTTACGGCTAGAGCACATCTTGCACTGTGGAGTGTTACCGCAGTGGAAGCCCATAAAGGTATCAGTCAACTTGTAATCGTACTTACCCTTGATGTCCTCATCATAGATATACTGAGGAACAGAGTTGTTGATGTCGAGCAATGTTACTGTATCATCAGATGCACACATACCGATGTACTCTGACAAAGCACCATAGATATCAACCTCGCAAGCTACAGGAATACCGCGGCTAACGAGACGGCTGTTTACATAGCAAGGCTCAAAACCGAACTGGCTTGGGAAGGCTGGCCAGCACTTGTCTGCGAATGCTACATACTGGCGAGAACCCTTGTGAGCCTCTGCCCAGTCGAGCAATGTCAACTCAAACTGTGCCATTCTGCGGCTGAGATCAGGATAGTAGCATCCCTCGCCCATCTCCTTGGCCATATCAGCGCAAACCTCTTCGATACGTGGGTCGTTCTCGTGCTCCTTGTAAGCTACGAGGAGGTCGAGCTCAGAGTTCTCCTCAATCTCTACACCCAATTCATACAAGCCCTTGATAGGAGCGTTGCAGGCGAAGAAGTCCTGAGGACGTGGACCGAAGGTGATAATCTTCAAGCCCTTCAAACCGAGGATGACGCGAGCCACTGGTACGAAGTCTGCAATCATCTTGGCTACTTCTGCAGCTGTGCCTACAGGATACTCAGGGATATAACCCTTCAAGTGGCGCATACCGAGGTTGTAAGAGCAGTTGAGCATACCGCAGTATGCATCACCACGACCATTGATCATGTCGCCATCACCTTCAGCAGCTGCTACGAACATAACAGGACCATCGAAGTTCTTTGCAATCAAAGTCTCAGGGGTCTCAGGACCGAAGTTACCAAGGAATACAACCAGAGCGTTGCAGCCCTGCTCCTTCACTTCAGCCACAGCCTTGAGCATATCTTTCTCGTTCTCAACTGTAGTCTGGCAGTTGAAGATCTCACCTTTGTACTCTTTTACGATGTTCTCACGGCGCTGAGTAGAAAGCGCAATTGGAAAACAGTCACGGCTAACGGCAATAATACCGAGCTTTACTTGTGGAATGTTGTTGCTTACCATAATTCTTTTGTTTTATATTAAGTTTTTATATAATCGACTTGTTTTTGCTGAGCGCAAAGGTACTAATATTTTTTATTTCAGCAAGCATTTTAAGAGTTTTTTTATGGTGAAAAAAGTTAAAAACAGAAGATTTCCGCCGGAATGAAACATCCGATAAAGTTCCTGTAACATTTCATACACATCGATTGAGACTTTATAACAAATAAAAACACAAAGATTGATGGTTTTTCAAATTATTATTGTACCTTTGCACCGACAAAAACAGAAAAACGATTATGAACAAAGTCAAGACTATCTTTGCCTGGATATGGCAAAAGCTTTGCGCCTTTTGGCCTTGGTACAAGACATTGTATCAGGGAAGAGCGTGGTACACCAAGACGTTAGTCGCCTTGGCAAGTTGTATTGTCGCCTTTATCCTTTATTTAGGTGCTGTCGATATTAACTTCTTATGGCTTTTCGGTAAGTCACCTGGTTATTTTTCAGGTATTCTGAATCCTCAGACTTCCGAGGCTTCCTTGATTTATAGTGCCGATGGCAAGCTCATCGGTAAGTATTTCAATGAGAATCGTACTCCTGTAGAATACGACGAGGTGAACCCTGCCTTCTTCAAGGCTCTGGTAGATACCGAGGATGAACGTTTCTACAAGCATATCGGTATCGACCCTATCGGCGTTTTCGCTGCTGCCAAGGATGCTCTCCTGCATCACAATGGCCGTGGTGCTTCTACCATCACGCAGCAGCTGGCAAAGAATATGTTCCGCGTCCGTTCGCAGTATTCTACGGGATTGCTCGGCAAGGTGCCTGTACTCCGCCTGCTCATCATCAAGAGCAAGGAGTGGATCATCGCCGTGAAGCTGGAGACGGTTTTCTCTAAGAAGGAAATCATCACCATGTATGCCAACACCGTGGATTTCGGTAGTAACTCTTACGGTATCAAGACTGCCGCCAAGACTTACTTCAATACCACTCCTAAGGAGTTGACCACCGACCAGGCTGCCGTACTCGTGGGTATGCTGAAGGCTACCACCTATTACAATCCACGTACCAATCCGGAGAACAGTCTGGCACGCCGCAACACCGTATTATATAATATGGTGACACACGGCGATCTGTCACATGCAGAATACGACCAGCTGAAGGCTGAGCCTATCAAGCTCGACTTCAAGGTAGAGGAAAACTACGACGGACAGGCTAAATACTTCCGTGAGGCTGTAGCCAACTACCTGAAAGACTGGTGCAAGGAAGAAGGTTACGACCTCTACACCAGTGGCTTGAAAATCTACACCACCATTGATACCCGCATGCAGAAGTATGCCGAGGAGGCTGCCCGCAAGCAGATGAAGCAGGTTCAGCAGAACTTCAACAACCACTGGAGCATCCGCCGCACACAGGCAGGAAAGGGAAAATGGATGGGACAGGAACCTTGGCAGGATGAGAACCATCAGGTAATTCCAAACTTCATCCAGGGCATCGCCGAGCGACAGCCTTTCTACAAGGAACTGGTGGCTCGTTTCCCTAACAATCCAGACTCAGTGAACTACTATTATAAGGAGTGGGTTCACCCGGTTAAGGTATTCGATTACGACAAGGGAAGCATCACCATCAACATGACTTCTGAAGATAGCATCAAGTATATGACTACCTTCATGCACAGCGCTTTCGTGGCTATGGAGCCACAGACGGGAGCCGTAAAGGCATGGGTGGGCGACATCGACTTCGACCACTGGAAGTATGACAAGGTAACAGCCGAGCGCCAGCCGGGTTCTACCTTCAAGCTCTTCGTCTATACCGAGGCGATGAACCAGGGATTGACTCCTTGCGACAAGCGCCGCGACGAATATATCTCGATGGAGGTATATGACAAGAAGAAGCACGAGATGACCACCTGGAGACCATCCAATGCCAACGGTTCGTTCTCAGGCGACAGCATCCCATTGAAGAGTGCCTTTGCCAAGAGTATCAACTCCGTGGCAGTACGCCTGGGACAGGAGATGGGCATCAAGCGCATCATCGAGACTGCCCAGAAGATGGGTATCAACAGTCCTCTGGATGATACACCAGCTCTTGCCTTGGGTTCCAGCGATGTGAACCTGCTGGAGATGGCCTGCGCATACAGTACTATTTCAAACAATGGTAAGCACCACGACCCGGTATTGGTTACCAAGATTGTGGACCACGACGGCAAGGTGGTATATGAAGGTCCTTCTACAGAGGAGCAGGTGATTCCTTACAAGAGTGCCTTCCTGATGCAGCAGTTGCTGCAGGGCGGTATGCGAGAGCCAGGCGGTACTTCGCAGAGCCTTTGGGGATATGTAGGCAAATACCGTGACACCGAGTTTGGCGGAAAGACAGGTACTACCAACAATCACTCTGATGCCTGGTTCATGTGCGTCAGCCCTAAACTGGTAGTCGGTGCCTGGGTAGGTGGCGAATATCGCTGTCTCCACTTCCGCACCGGAGCCTTGGGTCAGGGTTCCCGAACAGCATTGCCAATATGCGGTTACTTCATGCAGTCTGTATTCGGCGATCCTGCCTTCCAGCAGTATCACGCCAAGTTCGACAAGCCACAGGATGGCGACATCACACGAGATATGTATATCTGCGCAAGCTATGCACCAAAACCAAAGGTAGATACTACCCGTGTGGATAGCACCGCATTCACAGAGGAAATCATCCTCGACGAAAACGGCAATCCTATTACCAAGGAGGTTCCTGCAGTCAAGTCGGAAGGAGAATCTTCTGCTTCAGGAGCTACAGAAGAAAAGAAAGAGAAGAAGAAGACAAAGCCAACAGAACAGCCTGTCAACTTCGACGACCTTTAAAAATAAAATATGATTGATCTCGACAATGCAGAGCTGCAGAATGCACTCCAAATCATACAGTTTACCCGTCGTTCGCTTTTCCTCACCGGAAAGGCGGGGACGGGTAAATCTACTTTTCTGCGGTACATCGCAGCCAATACCAAGAAGAAACACATCGTTCTGGCACCTACAGGCATCGCAGCCATCAATGCCGGCGGAAGCACCCTGCACAGTTTCTTCAAGCTGCCCTTCCACCCCTTGCTGCCCAACGACAGTATGTATTCCGTGCGCAACATCCGGAATACATTGAAGTATAATTCCGAGAAAATCAAGATTATCCGTGAAGTGGAACTCATCATCATCGATGAGATCAGTATGGTGCGTGCAGACATCATCGATTTCATCGACAAGGTGCTGCGTGTGTATTGCCGCAATATGAGGGAGCCGTTCGGAGGAAAGCAACTTCTGCTGGTGGGCGACATCTATCAGTTGGAACCGGTAGTAAAGGAGGAGGACCGCAAACTGCTGAATCCTTTCTATCGCAGCAGCTTCTTCTTCGATGCCAAGATCTTCCAGCAGTTCCAGCTCGTCAGCATCGAACTCAAGAAAGTTTATCGCCAGAGCGACCCTGTCTTCATCGGCATCCTCGACCATATCCGAACCAGTCAGGCACAGAGTCAAGACCTTCAGCTGCTCAACCAGCGGGTGGGCGCCCAACTCGACGAGAGTGATTCCAAGCTTGCCATCACCCTCTCCACCCGCCGAGATACCGTGGATTTCATCAACGAGAACCAGCTCAAGCTCCTGCCAGGAGAGCCAACACTCTTCCGGGGCAATATCCAGGGCGAGTTTCCGGAAAGCAGTCTGCCTACCCCAATCGAACTGTATCTGAAGACCGGAGCACAGATTATCTTTATCAAGAATGATATCGAGCACCAATGGGTGAACGGTACCCTGGGCACCATCATCGGGTTCGATGATGAGGATGATGCCAAGATATATGTACGCACGGAGAATGGACAGGATGTGATGGTAGAACCTGCCGCCTGGAGCAATATGCGCTATCATTTCAACGAGGTGGAAAAAAAGATTGAGGAAGAGGAAATAGGCAGATACGAACAATACCCAATCCGACTAGCCTGGGCAATTACCGTACACAAGAGCCAGGGTCTGACTTTCAATCAGGTCAAGATTGATTTCACGGGAGGAGTTTTTGCAGGCGGTCAGACCTATGTGGCATTATCCCGCTGCACCAGTCTGGAGGGAATCAGTCTGCAGGAACCTATCCGTCCCAGCGAGATATTCGTGCGCAACGAGGTGAAGCAGTTTGCCCGCCAGTATAACAACCAGAACACCATCCACACGGTGTTGACGCAGAGCAAGGCAGACAGACAGTATCATGATGCCGTAAAAGCGTATGACAAAGGTGACATGCAAACCGCCCTGGATAATTTCTTCCTCGCCATCCACAGCCGTTACGACATCGAGCATCCGCTAGCCAAGCGCTTCATCCGCAAGAAGCTGAACAAGGTGAATGAGTTGCAGGCAGAGAACGAGCGGTTGCGTGAAGTTATCAAGCAGAAGGATGAAGAAAAGAAGAAGCAGGAGAAATTCCTGAAGCGCCTTGCCACGGAGTATGTCATCATGGGTAAGGAGTGCGAGAAAGAGGGCATGAAAGAAGCAGCTGTCACCAATTACAGAAAGGCGCTCACCCTCTATCCTAGCCATCCCGAGGCAAAGAGAAGGCTGAAGCATCTCAAGGAATAATCCCCCAAAAAGGTGAAGGCATTTCAGAGACCAATCTTATAAAAAGAAAGTGGTTGATAGAACGGAAAAACAAATCCGTTTTATCAACCACATTTTTTATTGATTAAAACTTAACCTCATAGGTCTTGCCCTTCTGGGTCTTCATCTTCTTCACCTTATCTCCATATCTTACCTGACAAGGTTCGCCGGAGCCGGAGAGAATGACAGCCTTGGTAAGGCGGCCGTTGTCCCAATAGATATCCACCGTGAAATTGCCCTTGGCACGGAGACCCTTGATGGAACCCTTCTGCCATGCATCAGGCAGGGCTGGCAGGAGATGGATAAAGCCCATGTGGCTCTGCATCAACATCTCGGTGATACCCGCTGTTCCGCCAAAGTTACCGTCAATCTGGAATGGGGCATGCGTATCCCAAAGATTATCCAGCGTACCATTCTTCAGCAGGTTGCCATAAAGCTTGTAGGCATGGTTGCCATCGTGCAGACGAGCCCACTGGTTCAACTTCCAACCCATAGACCAACCGGTTGCACCATCACCGCGATGCTCCAATACCACCTTGGAAGCCTTCGCCAGCACAGGAGTGGTGATAGGCGAAATGGTGCGGCCCGGATGCAGACCAAAGAGATGGTTCACATGGCGATGCTCATCCTTAGGATCATCTATATCCTTCGACCACTCCATCAACTGTCCGTAACGGCCAATCTGATAAGGAGCAATGTGCTTCAGGGCATCTTCCCACTGCTTGCGATCCTTGGCATCCTTACCCAGAATCTTGCTCGCCTCTACGGCATCGAGCAGAATCTCACGAATCACGGCATGAGCGAAGGTGGCACCCTCGTCTATCGGTCCGTGCTCCGGAGAGGTGGAAGGAGCCGCTGTATAGACGCCATCCTTGCGGTGCCACAGATAATCCGTAGCGAAGTTGGCACTTCCCTTGATGATATCGTAGGCTGTCTCGCTCAGGAACTTCTTATCGCGGGTATAGTCGTAATAATCCCAGAGATGGGTAGCCAACCATGGACCGGCAAATGGAGAGAAGTTCCAAGACATATCCTCGCTTGCCAGCGGAGAAGTGAAACCGAAGATGTTGCTGGATACAGATGTGGTCCAGCCACGGGTACCATAATATGACTTGGCTGTCTTCTCACCCGGCTTCACCTGTGTCTGGATGAAGTCGAAGAGCGGAAGCTCGCATTCGCTCAGGTTGGTGGTGCAGGCTGGCCAGTAGTTCATCTGGAGATTGATGTTGTTATGGTAGTCAACACGCCAAGGACCATCCACGTTGTTGTGCCATACACCCTGCAGGTTGGCAGGCATATTGCCAGGACGTGAAGAGGCAATGAGGAGATAGCGGCCAAACTGATAGTAGAGCTGTTCCAGATAGAAATCCTTAGCTCCCTTGCGGTAGTTAGCCAGGCGCTCATCGATAGGCATATCGTTGGCATTAGCCGCATCATTCAGATTCAGACTCACGCGATTGAACAGACGGCTGTAATCCTTGTAATGCTCATCCAGCAGCTGCGCATAACCCTTGCCCTCTGCCTTGCTCACCCAGTTCTGGGTAGTGGCCAGCGGATCCACGCCCACGTAGGTCTTAGGATCGTTGTATTCAGGGTTATAGTTTGCCTTGTAATCGGTATCGGCAGAAATGAGGAATACCACCTCGTCGGCACCCTTCACGGTCAGCTTTCCACCTTCGTTAGAAAGGCTACCGCCCTTGTTGATGGCACGGATGCGGATGGCATACTGCATATCGTTATTATCGAGACGTGCATCCCAGAGCAGACCGTTCTTGCCGTCAGCCACCATCTTGCCTGTAGAGACAGGGTTAGGCGCATAAGAGAATACGAGATTCTGCTTACCAGGACGGGAAGCCTTATATCGGATAGCCATCACATTGGCTGGATAAGAGATGAAATATTCACGCTGATAGCTCACTTCATCCTTGACGAAAGAAACGGTGGCCAAAGCAGAATCGAGCGACAGGGCACGGCGATATTTCGACATTCCCACGGTGCTCAATCCGGTCTCGATATACGCCTCGCCCATCGTGGTAAAGCTACCGAAACGGAACGGATCCTCGGCATAAGACTCGTATGGCACCGGACTGTTGAAGTTCTTGCGGGTAAGCTGCGAAGCCTTCTCCCAGTCGTTGGCAGCAAAGGCATCTCTGATTTCCTGCATCACATGGGCAGAATTCTTGTTTACATCCCAGTAATAAGCAGCCCCCTTCTTGGTATTCGGACCGCCACGCCAGAGCGTCTTCTCGTTCAGGGTGATGCGTTCAGCCTCTACCGATCCCAGGATATTGGCACCGATGCTTCCATTACCGATAGGCAATGACTTTGACTCCCAATCCGAATCCGGATTGCGGGAGGTATCACCAGCCGAGATAGGCTTCTTGTGAGTCCATTTCTCAGGATGGCCTCCATACCAAACTTGCTGTCCCTTCAGGGTTACAGGCGTGTCGAACCAGTAAGACAATGCTGTCTTATGCTGTGCGGTGGCAGAAAGTGCCCCCAGCATCGCAAAGGTTAAAATAGATACGGTTTTCTTGTTCATTATATATAATATTTAGTCTGATTACTTATTTTCAGATAATCGCTACAAAAATACGATTAAAAATCGACATATCCAAATATCGGGTCATAAAAAAAACGAGGATAACCAGCATTTTCTCAATACTTGCTATCCTCGTCTTGCTATTTCATATCGTTTCGGGTGGCTTAATACCACTGTACAGCATTCGAATAACCGCTTCGCTTATCATACTTCAAGGCATCCGTCAATGTGGCTGCATTGCATCGGAAGGTGAAGTTATAGCTGGTATATGGCGCCAGCACTACCGAACAGCTCATGTTGAAGCAGTGCAGGTCGCGAGCCAGACTTGCGGTGGTCATACTCAGCTTATGATTATCAAAATCATAACCGGAAGAGAAGCTGATGTTCCATCCGTCGCTGATACGAACGTTACCGCTCATATTCAGGTTCTGGGTGAACTTGTATGGATATCTCATCGATTTCTCGTTGAACTTCTCTCTTCGGGTATCCTCACGCATGGTGATACCATATCCGAAGGTGAGCGACCATGGCATCTTGAATGCCATATAGCCGTCAGAGTCGGTCTTGGCTTTTCCGCCACCGCTCTTCTTGGCTCCCGTCTTTCCCTTCTCCATACTGTCGTCCACGTTGCTCTCTATGTCGGTATCCATACCTTCATCGTCATCGTCCTTACGCTTGTTCTTGTCCTTGTCGTCCTCATCACTGCCTCCGCCGAAGAGTTTCTTCAGTTTCTCAGGATTCAAGGTGAACGAGAAGTTCTGCGACATTCCCTGGAATCGTCCGAACCTGCCCTTGCCCCACTCGGTGTGGTTGCCGACATATACGTTTCCGTTCTCATCCATCTCGTAGGCGTAGGTGGCAAACACGGCGTTCATGTTGAAGGTATAGTTCTTCCACCACTTCAGTCGCAGGTTGATGTTCATATCACTCCAAGGGCGCACCTTGGCAGCGGTGTTGTAGCTCATGCTCACATCAAACGCATCAATGAGGCTCACCTTCTTCAAGCTGTCGTTCTTGTCCCTCCATTTCATCTCCAGGTTGTTGCCCAGCGTGAAGGAAATGTTACCACTCTTGCCCTTGCCCGGCACACCGTAGAGGGCATTCTGATATGGCGAATAACTTACCAGCGATACATTGCCGTCGGCATCAGTCTTCTGATAAGTATCCCAATAGCCGTAATGCGATGCTCCGAAATCAGGTGCATAGCTGAAGCTTACCGTCGGGGTAATCACGTGGCGGATCCTGTCTATCCTGTTGCCAAACAGCTTGCGGTTAGGAATCCAGAAGCCGTAAAGTTTGGTAGAGAGTCCTATGCTCATGTTCCAGTTATATACGTTGTGGAATCCGTAGGTGGTATCGCAAACCTCTTTCTGCGCAGTGGCATCCCATGATCTCTCCACCTTGTTGGTGTACATACGGTCGGTGAAGTTGAACGAAGGATTCACGTTGAGATATTTGAAGAGGGTGAACGATGCACTCACCGGAATCTGATGCTGCCATCCGTTTCGCCAGTCCTTGATGAGCGAACTGTGCATCAGCTTATCCTCCTTGGTATTGATACTGTTGGAGATTTGTCCGGTATAGCTCATGGCTATCTTCTCGTACCATTTCTCATCACCCACCATCTTCTTTCTGCGGAAAGGATAGAAGCGGGAGATACTGATGTTCAGGTCGGGCAAGGTCATCGCTATGGATGAGTTACGCATATTCTGCGAGAGGTTTGCCGTAGAACTGAGCGACATTCCGATGCTCGAGAAAGTGGTACTCCAGCTTACGGAAGAGGTTCTCGTACTCTGCGTCATCGTCTGAGGATTATAGAGCGAGTTGAGGTTGTTGCGCTCATAGCTCGATGTGGCGAAGTTGACGCTTGCCGAAAGCGAACTGAACGGATTTGCCTTGGAATCCTGTCGGTGACTCCACTGCACCTTGAAACTCTCCTGCTTGGTGAAGTCAGGCATTCCCTTGTCACCCGTCTGCGTATCCTGGTAACTGAAGAAGAAGGAACCGGAATACTTGTATCGCTTGCGGTAATTGCTTGCCGCAGACAGTCCCCACGAACCCTTGGTGTAGATTTCTCCCAGCAGTTTCAGATCCCACTTGTCGCTGATGGCGAAATAATATCCACCGTCACGGAGATAGAAACCGCGGTCGCTCTCATCACCATAGGTAGGCATGATGAAACCGCTGCTGTAGCTCTTGGTGAACGGGAAGAATCCGTATGGGATACCCAACGGCATCGGCACATCGCAGACCACGAGATAGGCGGGACCGAAGATGACATCCTTGCCCGGGCGCACCTTGGCTCTGGAGAGCGAGATGTAGAAGTCGGGATGCGGATCATCGCAGGTGGTATATCTGCCATGCTGCAGATAGATGACACCCGAAGAATCTCGCTTCGACTTCATACCGGTGAGGAATCCATCCTGCTGCTCGGTATATACATTATTAATAAGGGCCTTCTTGCTCTTGAAGTTGAACTTGATGGTATCGGTATCATAGGTATCATTGCCCATCTTGAAGACCGGTTTTCCCTTGATGCCTCCATCAGCCATCGAGTCCTTGGTACCGCTGGCTCTCACATTGCTCTTGTCCAGATCCATGGAGATACGGTCGGAGGTAAGATCCATGTTCTCGTACTTCACGTTCGAGTTTCCATAGAGATGCGCCACCTTGTGGTGGGCATCATATACCAGCGAGTCGTCGGCCTGATACTGTACAGGTGCGTCGATGCCTCCCGACTTCTTTCTGTTGATACTGTCGAGTCGGATACTGTCATCCACCACCTTATTATGTTTCCATATAGCCTTCTGCAGCGAGTCCATCTGGGTGGTATCGGTCTCCGTACTGATGATTTCATTGCCGAGCGAATCGACAAAGACGGAGTCGCCCACAGCCACAGCAGTAGAATCCACCTGAGCCTTCTTGTCTTTCTTTTTAGAAGGCATACCCGGGTTTGCAACCATCATGGCAGCGATGGATGCAAACATCAGAACAGCTATAGTTGATTGTTTTCTCATTCAGAATAAATATTCGAGTTTCATAAACCCGATAAAACTTCAGAAAATTATATTTTATTTTCAAATATCCGCTCCCATTCCTGGAAGCGCTTTACTCCTTCCTCGCCAAACTTAGCGAGACTTTTCTCTGCCTTTTCGATACTCTTTTCTTTGTCGAGATGAGTCTTGCTGAAGAATTTATCAGCATAGCAGATTACCTTCTCCTCCATGGTTTCCGGCAGAAAATCCTGGTGAGGCAGTGGCAGTTGCTGCTTCTCGATCTGCTCTTTCGTAATGCCGGCACCGGTGTGGCGCTCGCATACCCGAGCATGTCGCTCATATCCTTCCTTGCGCAGCAGTTCGGCACCCAGTCGGCCATGACAGATGTATGGCTGCGAACCGAAACAGTGAATGCCAGGAGCATCGGTCTGAAAGATTCCGATGTCGTGAAGCATGGCTGCTTCCTCTATAAACCGGGCATCCAGATGCAGTTCGGGATGAGACGAAACAATCTGTAGCGCTTTTCGCGCTACAGATTGACTATGTGTGATGAGGATATGGCGAAGCTCCGTATCCTCAGGATAATACTTATCAATGATTGCTTGATAATCCATAAATTCAATGTTTACTCAGCGTTGCGCTCAATGTAAGCGATGACATCACCCTTGCGGATCTTGCTGCCCTGCTTAGCATTGATTTCCACGAGCTTACCACCCAAAGCGGCAGGAACGGTCTCAAACTCACCCCATGGAGCGAGGATGTAGCAGAAGGCATCACCTTCCTTGTACTCCTTACCGATGAATGGCTCTACAGCTGGCTGGCACTCGCCCTCGCCCTGGAACTCCCAGAAAATCTGACCGGCTACTGGTGCTACGATAGCATCAGCCTTGGCATGCTTGAACTCTGCGAGCTGAGCTGGAGTCAAGGTGCTGCCGAGCTTGGCATCCTTTGCCTTCTGGAGGTCAGCCAGGAAGTTCTTCTTTGCCTGACCGCTCTTGAAGTTTCTATACTGCTCTGGGTGCATAGCGAGTTCGAAGAGCTCCTCATCATCCTGACCATACTCCCAACCGTTCTCGTCCATCTCCTTCTTGAAGTCGTCAAGTGCATTGCTGAGCAATGTGTGAGCATCTACATCTGTAAACTCACGGCCCTGCTTCTTGGCAAGCTCAACAAGCTCTGGATCAATCTCTCCAGGAATCTTACCACTCTTACCGAGAATCATCCCCCACATAGAATCATCCATCATCACGAAGCGGCCTTTGCCCTGCTCCATGGTGAGGAGGTTCATCAATGAGATGTTCTTTACATACTGGCTGAATGGTGTTACCAATGGAGGATAACCTACACGTGGCCATACATACTCTACCTCGTCGAAGAGCTTGATCAGGAGGTCATCCATAGACAACTCTTCCTCACCCTTCTTCTTGCGGATATTGTTGATGGTCTGACGCATACCGCCGAGGTCTGCCATCATAGAACCCATCATACCGCCAGGGAGACCACAACCGAGCAACAATGAAGACATGATCTTGTTACCTGGGTTGATGAAATATCCGAGCCACTCATCGATGAATTCCTGAGTCATGGCACGAGCCTTCATGTAAGCGCTCATGTTAATCTCAGGCACCTCGAAGCCCTCGTTCTTCAACATGCTGATAACAGAGATAACGTCTGGATGAACCTTACCCCATGACAATGGCTCAATGGCTGTATCGATGATGTCGGCACCATTGTTGCAGACCTCGAGGATAGAAGCCATAGAGAGACCAGGACCAGAGTGACCGTGATACTGGATGATGATCTCAGGATACTTGTCCTTAATCATCTTGGTGAGCTTACCGAGGAATGCAGGCTGACCGATACCAGCCATATCCTTCAAGCAGATTTCCTCAGCACCGGCAGCGATGAGCTGGTCGGCGATGTTCATATAATATTCGAGTGTATGTACTGGAGAGTTGGTGATACAGAGTGCACACTGTGGAGTCATGCCACCTTCCTTAGCCCACTTGATAGAAGGAATGATGTTACGAACATCGTTCAAACCATCGAAGATACGGGTGATATTGGTACCCTGCTTAGCCTTTACCTTGTACATGAGGGCACGTACATCGTCTGGCACAGGATACATACGAAGAGCGTTCAATCCACGGTCGAGCATGTGAGTCTTGATGCCCACCTCGTTGAATGGCTTACAGAATGCACGAACTGCATCATTAGGATTCTCACCAGCGAGGAGGTTAACCTGCTCGAAAGCACCACCATTGGTCTCTACACGGCTAAAGCAACCCATTTCAATGATAACTGGGGCAATCTTAGCCAACTGATCCTTACGTGGCTGGAACTTACCAGAACTCTGCCACATGTCTCGGTAAACGAGACTGAACTGAATTTTCTTCTTCATTCTTATTATTAAATTTCTTGTTTCCTAAATTTATATATAAAATAATGTGTATCTCCTGCCCCGAGCCTCATTAGAAGCCAAGGCATTCTATACCAAGGTGCAAAATTAGACAAAAAAATCGAGAAATCAGTCATTTCCCACAATTTATTATGGTTTCGGCACTGAAATTATTAATTATTAACTCACTTGCGTAGAGCCAAAGGTACAGGGCTGTTGTGTTTCACCAGGCTAATATCCATACGCCCTGAACCAACGGTCACCGGCACGTAGCGGAAAGGTAAAGGGCAAAAGCTTTCCCTAAACACAAACTTTTAAAGCAAAAACAACAAAAAAATGGCCGTAAAATTTTGTATTGTCTGCTTTTCTCTGTATCTTTGCATCCGTTTTTGAAATTTAAATCAATCAATAGGATAATACAAAAAAACAGATATGACAAATAATACGAACAAGCACACCTTGCCAATCTGGACGGAGGTGGAATACACAGCATTATGTAAGAACCCATATCTATCTACTCCTTCTTCATCCCAAAGGAATCGAAGGTTTTCCTTTGCAAGGAAGATGGAAGCAGAGAGGAACAGAGAATGATCTTCCTGGTCTTCAAATCCACTGCTGCCGCAGAAGAGGACGAATGGGAAGATGACCCAATGCCGGGAGAAATGTGGGTAAAGCCTCTGGAAGATGATGATACAGAGGTATATGAACCTGCCAAGGTTATCTATCTGGGACAGGACATCGATGATTTCATCCAGGTGACCAGCGAGGACGAAAACACCATCACTTTTGACATCTACTGGCGCCATGGCGACGTGAAGGTAGAAAAGGCGGAGAAGACCGACGACGGCTTCGTCTGCAAGAAGGAGGACTTCGGTGACGAAGGCTTGCGCCTCACCCTGATTCCGGAAGAGGGAATTCCTTTCTCACTCTATCTTCAGATTCCATACATCGGCTTCTCGCTCTACGACAGCGAGGGCAACAAGGTACACTATGAACTGGAGGTAGCTCACGACAAGGTAGATGAGTATCGCTACGAATTCGTAGGTGATGACAACAACGACCGCTTCACCTTGCAGTTGGACGACAACAAACTGGTTTATATCTGCGTGCTCCGTCATGAGGATGCCCAGCTGGTGGTTCGCGACCAGCGCCAGCGCCTTGCCGTAGTAGATCAGATTCCGTCTGAGGGAAAATTGAGCGAACTGATGATGAATGCCCATTCTGCCCTGATCAAGAACAAGAACTACCGTTGGCGCATCAACATTGCCGGCAGCAGCATCGCACACGAGGTGGAGCTGGAGATTACTCCAGAAAGTCTCGTTGCCTTCATCAAGGAGCAGATGGCAAAGGGCATCGACATCGATACCCTGGGACAGAGCCTCATTGCCATGGAGCAGAAGTATGCCTTCCAGTGGTTCTGGCTGAAGGACAGCGACTGGAGCCATGATAATCCGATGTTCGACATGTTCATGAACCAGCTTGTAGCTTTCTCGTATGTAAGCCAGAAGCCTATCCAGGGCGACCAGTTGCAGGCTCGCAACAACAAGCGCAAGATCAAGCGTTGCGCCAAGCTCATCAAGGCTCACCAGAAGGGCGAGATCAGCCTTTGGGATGAGGATGAGGAGCAGCGCAAGGAGATTCTCCATCTCTTCAGCACCTTCCACAGTCCTTTCGTAGAGATTCTGGAGTCATTGAAGGATGAAGAAACTGAAGAAGAAGCATAAGAATAATGATGTAATATAGTTCAACATTCATCTCTATCTTCTCAAACGCCC
This sequence comes from Prevotella sp. AM34-19LB, assembly GCF_003468525.1. NCBI lineage: Bacteria > Pseudomonadati > Bacteroidota > Bacteroidia > Bacteroidales > Prevotellaceae > Prevotella > Prevotella sp. AM34-19LB. Next base: position 16,737 of record NZ_QSIG01000051.1, read on the forward strand.
GGAAAATGGGATATCCGGCGCAATTGAAATCTCCCTATAAGCACAGTTTTTTCTGGCTTATAGGGAGATTTTTGGCTAAAATAGCCTGTAAACTGCTGTAATGATAAATAATTTTCACTATTCAGCCTTTAGCCAGGCTCTCCCAGGAAATGGTAAATCAATTGCACCATTTTGGGAGAAAAGTATTGACACCGCTGATGATAGCCCAGTTGGCGGATGCCCTCCCACAGGGGTGGACAGCGCTTGATCCATGACATCAGGTGTCGGCGAGCCGTAATCTTGTCGCCCGCCATCGGGAAATACTGCAAGGCGAGATCTGCCTTGCCCATCATCATATAGTTATTGTGATTGGCATCTTGCATAAGCTAGTCATTTTTGAGGTTAGACGGAACAGGAGGAAAAGGCTTGGCTACGGGAACAGGATCCGGAGAGGATGCCCCGGAAGATTTCACAGGCAGACTGCCTCTATCCTTGAAGAAACCACGGAGGGCACTCACGATATATGCTGCCTTCTTCATAGGCTGATGCAGACGGATGCGCTCGGCAACATATTTTTCCTTGCGCTCAAACCACACCACAAAGTCACCCAACATTCCCAGAAAGAGATGACTGCTCAGCTCCTTCGCAGTAGCCTCGCTTACATCATAACGATTCATTAGCTTGATTTTCAGCTGGATACGTTGAGAGCGCAATTCCTCAGGAATCTTATCGTCCTGCACTTCATCCTCACGGCAGTGGACCGTAAAAACCAGGTAGGTAGGCCACCCCACGCAGCGCTGCTCGGCTCTCGGGGCATCTTCGTCTGAATAACAGACAGATAGCGTGAGATACTGATCCACCATGCCACAGTCGTAGAGTCGCTTCTGGTCGTCGAGTGCCGGCTGGAGGCTCTTCGACATCAGATCGCTGAAGTATTTGTAATAATTCTCCTTGCCGTGCATCAGCGCTACAAACTTCTTGGGATCTATCTTGGTATATCCCTTCAACGCCCAGCAGAGGGTAATGATGTAGAGCTTGATGGATGACGCACTGCAGCAGTGATTCACCACATCCAGATGCACATGGGCTACCCCCTTGTCGAAACTGTAGAAGTAGTCCAGCAGATCGTTGGAGAAACGGAACTCCACCGCCAGATGACCTCCCATCCTGATGAATTCACAAGAGAAAAGTCTTGGAAATTCAGCGTAATAGGTCACCTGGTTCACATCACACTTGTAGGGGATGGCTATCGGCTTGCGCTTCGCCATATCCACTATCGCATTCTTCACCTGACTATAGCGGCTGGTATGGGCGCATAGATCCGACAGGCGGATGACGACTACAACATAGCCATCAGTCATCTGCTTGGCTGTCAAACGCTTACGCATAGACTTATTAGGCATTTGGCCATCTACCACGTAGTCCTTAATCACTTTCTGAGCATGGCCTACAATGGCCAAAACTACCTTGAGCTGCACAACGGAATAATTGTTTCGCGACAGTCCTTGAACTCCCAGCAGGGAGATTACGTTGTTTCTAGGTATTGTCATTTCTTTTCCTTATTAGTTGTCGTCTGCCTTTTTCAAGGTAGGCAAATTTATATTTTAAAAAGAAATCGACACAGAAGGATAGGTGAAGATAACAAATTGATGCTGACTATCTTCCCTTTCGGGAATTAAAACCTCATAATAATCAACATCTTTGGCATTTTGATACTCCTACCATCGTTCCGTGCCGATTATTCTTTTCTTCGAACCAATCGGACACAGAATGCCCAGGTAAGGATCCAATGCCAAACTCACAAGAACAGGAAAGAGGTTAGTCCTGAACTCTCGGAGTATTTGTAAAACCCTCACTTGTATCAGCCTTATGACACAACAGCTTTTTGCCATAGCTTTTGATGCCATTTCAGCTAACCGATTGCAAAAGTAACACCTTTTTTCGAAATAACCAAGAAAAACAAAGAAAAAAATACATTTTCCATCAAAATTTCTAAAAAAAAAGATTTCTCACACGCGTTTACGTATAGTATAAAAAGTATAATAAAGTATATATATTACTATATATGGTATAGTATAAGGGGCATTTTTTCAAATCTATCCACCTAATTATCAAGCACTTAGCATTCAATCTCTCGCTGAAAGTGTAGCTTCAGCCACCCCCATTCGCCGAGATGGTAGCTGTTTCTCGCCGAGATGGTAGCATAAAAATCACCCACTCCCCGAGAGTGTAGCAACACCAGGAAAGATGGTTTCAGATATCGGCATATAGGATGCTTGCAGGAGGCATATTGGGCATCAGCCTACACTCAATATGGCATGAGAGTGCATCATATATGACGCTGGCAAGTATCATATATGACGCTGGCAAGTATCATATATGACGCAGGCGAGTATCATATATGACGCAGGCAAGTATCATATATGACGCAGGCGAAAGAGTACCATCTTGAACCAAAGTGAACCAAAAAGGACGAAAATGAACCATCTTGAACCAAAGTGTGCAATTCGCCCCTGCCGGATGTCGTATCTTTGCATATGTAATCGGGAAGAGTCCGATACACAACAAGAGTTATTCATCTTTTAATTTTTTAGTAGTATGGCAGTAAATTTTAGTTTAGCAAAGCATTTGGCAAAGCCGGGTGACAAGACCTCGGACAGCAAGTATTACGCTTGCACACAGATCAACGATTCCATCTCGCTCAAGATGTTTGCGGGATTGATCGAGAAGCAGACCACCGTATCCCGTGCAGACTGCACCGCAGTATTGGTGAGCGCAGTAGATAACCTCGTAACAGAGCTTCAGCGCGGTAACCAGGTGGAGTTTGGCGAGCTGGGCAAGTTCCGTCTCCAGCTTACAAGTACAGGAGTAGATAATCCTGCCGACTTCCGCAGCGACGTCAACATCACCGGGGCAAACATCCAGTATATTCCTGGAGAGGGGGTGAAGAACAAGTTCACCGACCTGGATTACAAGCAGGTGGCATCCAGAGCTCTGCAGATTGCAGCCATGAAGGCTGAGAAGGCGGGCGCCAAGACGCTCAACATCGAGGAGGCAAAGAAGTACAAGAAGGACGAGGCAGCTGGCGACGGCACAGACGAGACCGGCAAGCCAGGAAGCACCACCGGAGGCGGCACAGGTGAGAATACCGGCAACACCGGCGAGGATTCCGGCAACGGTGACAATGTAAGTTTGTAAACCATTAATTATTAAAAGATTAAGTATATGAGTATCAAG